>JAIOSX010000354.1 GCA_021107345.1 Candidatus Aegiribacteria sp. | reverse complement strand
GCCTTCAGAAGGGGGACTGGAAGACCGGTGACATTTACATGGTTGAAACAGCAAATGCCGCCGGAGAGTGTAATTTCTATGTAAATCCGGCCTCCACAGGCACCATATCCGTAGTTGCCTGGGCGAGGGATCATATCTCCTATCAGGGAACCATCAGCGTTACCGGAACAGGAATTGAGGGGGGAGACATTCAGAATTACATCAACGGTGTTGAAGCTGTGTACCCCAGCGCCTCAATGAACAGCGTTACAATACCCTTCAGCCTTGCAGCAGGGTGCATAGCCAGGGTTGATGTGTACGATATAACAGGCCGCCTTGTTACAAACATTGCTGCCGAAGAGATGCTTGCCGGTGAGCACAGCCTTGTGTGGGAACTTGAAAACGCAGATGGAGAAGCGGTTCCATCGGGAGTTTACCATGTCAGGGTTTCAACTTCCAACTGGACAGGCACGATCAGCCTGGTGGTTGCCAGGTAGAAACAGAGATCTATCAACAAATGGAAAGGGCGGGGTGTCCCGCCCTTTCCATTTTCAATAAGTACCTGATCCGAACATCATTAGAGTAACAATTCGTGTAATAGATTATTCTATCATTGAAACAGTTCCATCAAGATAATTCGCTGTATATATGGCATCACCTGAAGGAAGTGAACAGACACTGGAAGGATTGGTGCCGACACTCCAGATTGTGGCAATCACTGTATTGTCTGAGACCCGGAACAGGGACAGAGTATTATCGGTGCTGTTTGCGACGTAAAGATACTCTCCGGAAGGATGAGGGCAGATGCCCCAGGGGCCGTTGCCTACAGTGACGTTTTTCACAAACGAATTGTCGGAGGTGCGGATTACTGTCACTACATCGTTGGCGTAATTGGATACGTACAAGTATTCTCCTGATGGAAGCGCGCAGATGCCTATGGGATTTGAGTACATGTCTATTGTATCCACAATGGAATTATCCGATGTACGAATAACTGATACATTGTTTGAACTCCAGTTCGTAACGTAAATGTAATCACCTGATGGAAGTGCGCACATCCGATATGGATCTGTTCCAACTGCTATCGTATCCACAACGGAGTTATCGGAAGTACGTATAACGGAAACATTATTATCTCCTCGATTAGTAACGTAGACGTACTCACCCGAAGGAAGCGTGCAGATGCCGACAGGTCTGTCTCCCGTATCGATGGTTGCTATTACGGAGTTGTCGGAAGTCCGAATGACAGAAACGTTGTCGGAACCCCAGTTCGTTACATACACGTAATCCCCGGATGGAAGGGAGCATATCCCATAGGGGGTTCCGCACACATTTACCGTACCAGTGACTGTGTTATCTGATGTGCGGATAACGGATACATTATCGTCACCGCGGTTTGTCACGTATAAGTACTCTCCCGAAGGGAGTGAACAGATATCCCATGGGTATAAACCGACATTCACTGTGGATACGAGACTGTCAGGTATATTCGAACTAGTATTAACAGTGATTTCATTGCTCCAGCTGGAGACATTCGCATCGTTCGTTGTAAGCAGTGCGTAGTAGTAAGTTGAAGATGCGCTGATAGCTGAATCAGTATAGGTGGTATCGAATGACCAGGATACATCGCACATCAGATCTGCAAGAGTGGAATCATCTTCAATGTTCGGTATCATTGATCGGTAAAGCCTGTAGGACTCAAAGTTGGTTTCAGGGCACTTTGTCCAGGACAGATCAACATAGTACCAGGAAACATCTGATTCGGAGAGTACCGATGGTGTGGGAGCATCAACCTGCGGAGTTGTAATCGATACCTCATTGCTCCAGACGCCGTTATTATCGGAATCAGTGGTTCTCAAAGCGTAGAAATACTCCGTTTCCCAGGTAACATCAGTGTCTAAATACAATGACGTATTGACTGAAGTAACTTCAGTAAGGATCTCTGCAGAGGAAGTATCGGACGAGATGCCGGAAGTTTCCGACCTGTAAAGCACGTAGCTGTGGAACCCCTGATCGGAACAGATTGTCCAGGAAGCTGTTAATATGCAGCTGCTTTTCGGGCCCGTTGAATTCTGACTTGAAGATAATAGAGCTACTGTAGAAGCTTCCGGAGCAACATTAGACCCGATTTTAGCGGTTGTGCCTGTAAAGCTTACTGAAAGGGTGGATGGAGAAACATCCGGTCCGGAAGGGCCGGTGCTATCTCCGCAGGCAAAGAGTAGAACAAACGCGACAGTGACGGTAACATTCAATACAGTTTTCATATTGTTATTTCTATGGTTTGGGGAATGTTTTATAAAATTTCCAACATAAATACTATGAAGCCTGCCTGAGTGTGTCAAGCAATGAAGGGGACAAAGTATTGCTTTCCTCACCTGGAATTCTTTAAGTTTCAGGTTACAATTTTTTCAGGAAGAGATAGAGGATGTATCATCAGGTATCATCTTTTCAGGCAGCTTGATTCTGAACCTGCATACAGGATCTCCAGCCAGAACGCTCTGAAGAACTTCCACTTCAGTAGATTCGCCGAATACGATATCAAACATCAGCTTTCCGAAACCCCCGCTGCAGTAACACCAGTCCATCGGTATCTCGGGGTCATTCATTATTATGGCTTCCCTGGCAAGGGGGCAGTGGCAGGCGTAGTACCTCTTCATGAGATTGTCCTTCTCTTTAAGCCAGTTCTTCGGTGAATAGGGTATTTTGGTTATGTAAAGAAATTCTCCGTTACGAACTGCAGACAGAATCTCCTGATTCCCTTTGACCAGCGTAATGACTTCGGGAGTTATTTCCTGTTCGAACCATACTTTATTCTCGTCAAGGTGCTGTTGAAGAACCCTGATCCTTTCCACATGTACTTTCTTGAGAAAATCATCGATAGAATCGGATTCCTTAAACCATTGTATCTGCTTCTGGAAGCTGTCATGCGATATTCCGTGGTGATTGTCAGCCAGTATGTCATGGCAATTATCCGCGCCAAGTTCCATAAGCCTGTTCACAAGCATGCATGTGTTTCCAGGATATGTGTCCGGAGGTGAACCAAGGGGGGGAACCTCAAGACCTTCAAATATCCTGTCCCTGCAGCCAGTATCCATTTCTGATGCAATTTTATCTGATATGGATTCAAGTACTTCCCTGCCGCTGATTGTAGAAATTATATAGATGTATACTTCGTTATTCCCTGTTACATAGAAATATCTGGCAAGATCCACGAACCGCTGCATAGTGTTCTCTCCCTCTTCTATAAGAGAGGCGAAGTACTGTTTTACGGAAGACACTTGAACTGAATCGATATCTCTGTCTGCGCTCGTCAGGTATTTCTCGAAAAGCGCCACATTTTCGAGGGCAGAGTCTATAGCGTCATCATTGATTTTCCTTGATCGTAGAAATTCTGCGTACTTGGTTTTTCTCATTTTTGACAGCTTTCATATGAATTAATGGATATTCAGAACTATGACATTGGTAAAATAGGAGATAGGAAGCGTGTTGTACATATCACCATCAGCAATTAAGTGGATTATGTAAAGCCCCTGCATTCAAAGACAATCAGGTATTCTTCGCGATTCCGGATTTCGCTGATCCGAATTGAAGCTGTTTATTTAAACAGTCACGGAATACTTGACATAAATATGCGTATCTCTATATTATCTATGTGATTCAGTGTCTTTGAGAATTGGTTAGGTTCCACTCGACTCATTTCTGAGGTTTGTGTTTCCCCTATTATCAGGACTTCTGATATCAGTAATGGTGACCATTAGGGTCCCAGCAGCCGGTTATAATACCGGGTATTAAGCTTCGGATTATCCGAAGCACCGGGCAAAGATGTCCGGGTATGGAGGGTCTGAACCCTCAGAAATGGAGTTATTCTTGAATAACAAACTGTTTGTTGGCGGTCTTTCGTGGGGAACCACGGACAAGGAACTTATGGAAACTTTCTCACCGTACGGAACCGTTACAGAAGCAAAGGTTATCAAAGAGCGCGATTCCGGAAGATCTCGCGGTTTTGGTTTCGTAACATTCGATTCAGAAGCTGAAGCTACCGCTGCAGCGGAAGCCTTGAATGATACCGAGCTTGATGGACGTAATCTCAGAGTAGATTTCGCTCACGATAAGCATTAGAACAGAGCATATCTGTTTTAACGTTGAGGGCAGCTCATTGAGCTGCCCTCTCGTTTAGTTGCACTCTGGTATAAATGAAGGAATCCCGCTGTTGTGATGGGTTTCAGCCAAGAATATTCTATTCTATACCAGGGGCTTTACATTCATACTGCTATCAGGTTAGAGTACGATACACTTTTCACCAACATAGGAGGGTTCAATGAAGAGGTTTGCTGTATCTTTAATGATTATCGTTTCGAGTGCTTTCGCGTTCGGGTTGCCCGATGCTCCGGATGTACCTGATGCACAGCTCCCCGAGATAGAAATCCCGGGACTTGATATTCTTGACGGTATTCAGGTTCAACTCAATGAACTTATTGCCATAACCGATTCTCTTGAATGGCTGATACCTGATATCGCTGCTCTTGATGAAGTCTCAGCAAAATTAACTGAGCTGCGGGAAACAGATCCCGATGTGATAGGGCTTCAGGAGGAGCTTGACGCATTGAGAGGAGAGCTTGTTGACGCAAGGAGCGAAATGGCGGAGATAAGCAGTGCGGTTACCGGGGATATTCAGGAAGTGCGTTCATCCCTGAATGCATTCATGGACGGGCTTCCTATTCCCGCTGAATAATAGGTTCAACTTTCGACTGCACGGGGAGGCTTTTGCCTCCCCTTTTTACATACATTTATCTTCCACTTATCCAGAAGCAAAACGGATCATAGACATTAGTGGAAAATATTATTATCTCTATTATATGTAACTGCTGTAGTTTATGTTGAAGTTTGAGAAGGAGGAGGATGAAAATGAGATATTATGTAAGCGCTTTCCTGTTTGCATTTCTGATTCTGGTTATTTCTGCCGGGAATGTAGAGGGGAATTATGCTTGTGAAGATGATCTTATCGAAGTAATGTTTTCGGAGGACGCCACAGTAAGGCTGCGGTGCGGTGTGCTTGTCGATCTTTCGGAAAGCGGAGCTCTGGATGGTCTTGGAGAAGTCCTTGAGCTTACAGAAACCTGGCACTGGGAGAGGATATCAACTGTTTCGGAGGAAGAAGTTGATGAAATGGAATCGAGGGGAGAAGAGCTTACCGGCAGAGATATCTACAATCTCAACAATATTTACGTACTGCGATTCCAGGGCGAGATAGGTATATGGGAACTAGCAGAGATACTGCAGGAGCTGGACGGGATCATCAGCGCCATACCGGTGCCGCTTCCCCAACCTCTTCCCCAACCACCGGATTTTCAGGGGATGCAGGCCTACCTGAAAGCCGTTTCGTTTACTCCCACCGGAATTGATGCCATCTACGCCTGGACACAAACTGGAGGCGACGGCATCGGCGTAACGGTCTGTGATCTCGAATACAGCTGGAACTTCTCCCACGCAGATCTGACCAAGGCTCCGGGCTCACTGATAAACAATTACGTGGTGGACCCTTTCGGTGACAATAACCATGGAACCGCGGTGCTGGGAGAAATGGTCTCCGACTTTAACGGCTGGGGCACCACAGGAATCTGTCATGGAGCAAGTCTTAAAACCTGTGGTACGTATTATGGTAATCCCACACCGTGGTGGAACGTCAGCGGTGCGATCACAGCGGCGATATCGCAGTTATCCGCAGGAGATGTGATACTCCTGGAGCAGCAGTGGGAATACGTTACCGGTTCATATGATTATGTGCCGATTGAATGGTGGGGGTCCAATTTTCCAGCCGGGCAGGTAAACAATGCCGTTTATATTGCCATCCAGAATGCTGTAGCCAACGGAATACATGTTGTGGAAGCCGGGGGGAATGCTGTTAACGGCGGCGGCGTTAACATGGATCCCATGCCATGGTTCGGTGACAGCGGAGCGATAATCGTCGGTGCAAGTGGTGCATACACGAGTGGTGATCTGAAGAGGCTCTATTACTCAAACTACGGCTCAAGATTCACTTCCCATGGATGGGGAGAGGATGTGGTGACAACTGGATACGGGACTCTCTACAGTACTATGGGTGTTAACTATTACTACGCTTCGGGATTTTCCGGCACATCAAGCGCCTCTCCGATGGTGGCAGGTGCAGCGGCCTGCTGCGTCGGCTACTGGGTGGCAAACGGCAACCCGGTGGGTACACTTACTCCGTTGATGCTCAGAACAACTCTTTTGAATACTGGTTCGCTTCAGATATTTCCTCCTTCTGGTCCCATCGGCACAAGACCGAATCTTATGGGAGCCTTCGCGTACCTTCATTCTGTGGGCATAGAAACTACCGTGGAGCCTTTCGGTTCAGTCGCCATGAGTGTTTTCCCGAATCCGACATCGGAGAGTGTAATCATTGAGCTTTTCCGGTCTTCGGAGATGATATCTCTTCATAACCTTGTCATTTACGACATCTCAGGAAGAGAAGTGGCAAACTTCAGTAATACGGACATCATGGCAGGCGAAGCGGTCGTCTGGGATTGCACGGACATGAGCGGCAGCAGGGTACCCAGTGGACTATATGCTGCAACAGGAATTTACGATTCAGGTTCAGTAATGGTTCCATTTATCATCTTGAGCAGGTAGTCGACACTAGTTTATACTTGACAGGTGATTCTGCAAGCAGAAGTACTGAGTAATATCAAATATTTTGGATTGAGAGGCCTTTCATGGGGGGATTTTTCGGTGTTGTCTCAAAGGACAGCTGTACCAACGACCTGTTTTATGGAACCGATTACCACTCTCATCTCGGAACCATGCGGGGGGGGATGGCAGTAAAGAGCGCCGAGGGGATTCACAGAGTAATCCATGATATCACAAACGCCCAGTTCAGATCCAAATTCGAAGATGATATACCTGACATGAATGGATATATGGGAATAGGGGTTATCAGCGATTATGAAGACCAGCCTCTGATAATAGGTTCGCACCTTGGTAAATACGCAATAGTTACAGTAGGCATGATCAGTAACATGCACGACCTTGTTAAAGGTGTGTTCAGGGACAGATCAGGGCATTTTACCGAGATGACAGGCGGTGAAGTGAACCCCACAGAAGTCGTAGCGATGTTGATAAATCAGGAGGATTCATTCACTGAAGGCCTTGCAAGGGCACAGGAGTCTATTGAAGGCTCATGTTCTGTTCTGCTTCTTACGGATGACGGAATCTACGCATCAAGAGACAGGCTTGGACGGACGCCGATATCCATAGGAAAAAAGAGTGATTGCATGGCGGTGACTTTTGAGACCTGTGCCTTTCCCAACCTTGAGTATGAATTCATAGAAGAATTAGGCCCCGGAGAAATTATACTGGTTACGGCAGAGGGGTTCGAAAGACAAAAGGATCCTGGGGAAAAGATGCGCATCTGTTCATTTCTCTGGGTCTACTATGGATTTCCCGCCTCGCAATACGAAGGAATAAACGTTGAGGATGTGAGGAACCGCTGCGGAGAATGTCTTGCCAGGCGTGATAATACCGAGGTTGATATGGTCGCCGGTATTCCCGATTCAGGAACGGGGCATGCTGTCGGATACGCAAATTACGAGGGGATTGCTTACCGCAGACCATTTGTGAAGTATACACCCACCTGGCCGAGGAGCTTCATGCCTCAGAAGCAGGAACAGAGAGATCTTGTTGCCAGGATGAAGCTTATTCCTATCCGGGAGCTGATTCAGGACAAGCGGCTGCTCTTCTGTGAAGATTCCATAGTAAGGGGTACACAGCTTCAGGATACCGTTAAGAGACTGTTCGATGCAGGAGCAGCTGAGGTACACATGAGGCCGGCATGCCCGCCACTTCTCTTTGGATGCAAGTATCTTAATTTTTCCAGATCCCGCTCACTTATGGACCTGGCAGGCAGAAAGGCTATAAAGGAGCTTGAAGGAACCGGTGAAGAGGTTCCACAGGCCTATCTCGATCCCGATTCATCCGAATTCGTGGAGATGATAGAGCTGATTAGAAAGAGACTTCAACTAACATCTCTTTCCTACCAGAGGCTGGATGATCTCATTGAAGCCATCGGGCTCGTTGAAGATAAACTGTGTACATACTGCTGGAGCGGCAGAGAATAGATTCCGCAGGTAAGGAACCTGAGTTACAGGCTGAATTCTATTCAGATTCATGGAATAGTAATTTGCATCACAGGAGCAGAAATGGCCGTGTACTTCAAGCATCCAGAGTCTGCTTGGGGCAAGGTATTCAGAAGGTCGTAGAGGTGCGGCAGAAAGGGAAAGATTAATGGTTCATGGTAGAACGATAACGGTGTCGACAACGGGGTTTTCCGATATTGTCAACATTTCAGTTGAGGTTCAGTCCGCAGTATCGGCTTCCGGTATAACAGATGGCCTTGTAGCGGTGACAGTAATAGGATCAACGGCTTCTGTAACCACAATTGAGTACGAACCTGCACTGGTTGAGGATATGAAGGAGTGGCTTGAAAAGATAATTCCAAGGACTATAAGGTCACGTCATTCGGAAACCTGGGGTGATGACAATGGATTCTCACACATGAGAGCATCCCTTATGGGTCCCGGTATTACGCTCCCTGTTGTGAACGGCAGAGTATTGACCGGAACATGGCAGCAGATAGTAGTTGTTGATCATGATAATCGTCCCCGCCAACGAGATGTAAGGATACAGGTTACAGGTTGATGGCGGAGATCTTGCCGATGATAAGCCATAATCGTATCATATACACGAATCAAAGCCATTCTATGCGGCTCGAGGCTCTGTAATGAAGTATCCGGCAGTAGGATCTGGAAGCAGGTATTCAGGAGCACAGAAAAGGGAGTACATTGATGATTAGAAGAATCAGCCCCTTCTTGCGTTTTGCTGCGGTGGTAATTGCTTCCGCATGGACACTGGTCTCGCTGTCATGCATTTTCGATTCGGAACCCTCTGTACCGGGTTATCCATCTGAATGTGACGCTGAGATACCCTTTGGCAGCATAGGGTCACCCTCCATATGCAAATGCATGATGGATTACGATCTTGCTCTGGTTGCTGCGGGAAACAACCTTGTTGTGGTAGATATTATCAATGGGGAAAACGAAGCCGTCTTTGACCTGGGACTGGCGATAGATGACATAGCCGACAGTGATGTAGACGGTTATGGATACATCCTGACGGATTCTCTTATTTATCCTGTGAGTCTTTCAGGTGTAAGTCTTGAAGATCCTGTAGATATCGGCATAAGCTGCAGCTTCCTTTCGGTATCCGCTGAAAGTAATACAGCATGGGTTTCCATGGATAATGACAGCATTGGAATGGTTGACATGGTGACCAGTGAAATATCCATTGTACAGAATTATACCGTAGGAGATTGTCAGGGTATCGCTTTGGGTGCAAACGGAGTACTGTACATAGCTGACGGCAGTAACAGCACTATTATTGGATACGAAATCGATACATGGTCTGAGATAGGTCGTATTCCCGTTCCCGGTGAGGTATACGATCTTTTTCCGGGGCCTTCAGGCTACATCTGCGCAATAATTGACGGCAGCAACGAACTCTGGTTCATAAAATCCGATATCTGCTCTCTCTACAAGATGATTACCTTCCCGGTTATTCCAACCGCTGCTGCCGCAATGCCCGATGGCAGCTTCGCATACGCTGCATGTCCGGAAATTGGAACGGTTATTGTTGCCGAAAGCGGTCAGATTGAACTGAAAACGATGGATTTCGGTATACCCTCGAGCATTGATGTAAGCAATAACGGGAATCGGGCGGTTATCTGCTCTCCTGATAACGAAACTGTATACATTCTTGTAAGATGAGCTATTATCAATAATGATTGAACTACCATATCACCTTGACTCCACCTCACCTTTATGCTAAACTGAAAACACAGACATAAATACGGCAGCATAAGAATAAGCGAGTAAGTTACTGTACACAGATAGAGATCCTCAAAAAGGAAAGAGAAGTTATAAAGAATGTATTCGGGATTAACAGTATTGTACTTCTGTTGTTACTGTTATACCCATGTTCTGTTCTTATCGCAGGCGTTTCATTCCAGATAGACTGGTCCGGTG
>JAIOSX010000320.1 GCA_021107345.1 Candidatus Aegiribacteria sp. | reverse complement strand
ACATACCTGTAATCCTGACGTAAGCCTGGTCATGCTTCTGCTTTACCGGGATCGTAAAATTGTGACCCAGCGAGTCCTCACTCCAGAAGACAGTTTTTTTCGCCTTGAGCTGCTTTTCTTGGGCAGGCAGAGCCACCTCGCCGACCGTAACCCTTCTGGATTTTGAAACATAGACAGCTCCCCTCGCACCTGTACCGACTCTGAGAAATTCCAGGATGTTCCGTGCGGAGTTGCTATCCTGATCCGACTCACGAAGAATATCCATGAGTTCATTGATGTTCTGGTTAATGAGAGGAGCGGTATCGGAACCCTTTATCTTGTCGACTGGTACCAGAAAGACAAGTAGAATTTCCCGTTCCGGCATGAGAAGGCTTGTCATTTCGAACTGCTGAGTAATACTCTCTGAAATGGATACAGCTGCCCTGAACTGATAGGGAGTAACAAGAGAATTTATCCGGTTTTCATGCAGTTTCGCTACTCTATTTCTGTCCTCCTCCGCAATCCAGTCAAGGAATTTGGTCTTAATAGGATCCCTGCCGCCAACTTTTGAAATCAGATGAACCGCATGACTGTTCATGGCTACAATGGTGCCTTTATCATCAATTTTAACGGCAGGTATGGGTACCACTGAAAAAAGCGTGCGAGTGAACTTTGAATCATCCTGCTCGAATGTGCTCATAGCCATTGATGGGGATGCGAATGATGCTATGAGCAGTTCGTTCATAACACCTGATTTCCTGAGGGATATCACCTGGGATTTTCTGCTCTTCCGTCCTTTTTTTGTCAGAACGGAGAAATCTCTGGTCTGGTATCCGGAAAGACACTTCGCACTGGCCGATAGATAAGCTGTCATTGATACCTGATCCAGAAAATCATTCAGGAATGATAATTCATACCCGGCGAAGAGTTTGTTTGCAGATTCTGTCATAGCGAATATTCTCCCTGATCCGTCGGTAAGAATACTCGACCTGCCTCCCTGAATAATTTCCAGCCATTCCTCAAGCTCCAGTTTGGATGGGTTTTTCAGTATTATGATTCTCTCGCTGCCTGCACTTACAGAGGAGGACAGCCAGATCTGATCACCCAGAAGGATTGGAAGACAGCCGTCCCCCTGTGCGGAAAGAGTATTTATCACTGCATCCCGATCTATCGGCAGCCGGTCCAGAAGACGCTCCAGAGGCTGGGATATTCGGATAACGGCGTTGTTGTTAAGCAGCAGAGCGCTGGATTCATCGGTAATGGAAAAACTGAACGTTTTTTTCTTATTGGGCAACATTCACCTCGCATGGATTTAATATGGCACTTGCAGGACGATACACAAATTCTATATTAAAGACCAAGTCAAAAGGGAGGTATGCTTGAAAAGAGAGTGCCTGTGCAAATGGAATATGTCTTCTAAAAACTGGCAAGATGCTATCACGGAGCTGTTAAAAGAATTCCCTTTTCAAAAAACCACTGAGAGCCTGCTTCATACTGCCCTTAGAACGAGGGAACTGGCAGAACCGACTGTCGTACATAAAGACATTTCCATGCCGCACTGCAGAAGCATATTGGTTGATAATTTCATGATTATCATCGGGAAATCCGAAAAAGGTATCCCATGGCCTGAGGAAAAAGTTAAAATTGTCATACTTTTTATCACTCCTGTTAGACCATCAGGACCGAGTGAACACATGGAGCTGATCAAACAACTTGCAAAAGCCCTCCGTTCGGGGGGCGCGGAAAAGGTTCTGTCCGCCGGGTCTTCATCTGAAGCGGCTTCAATACTGGGATTCAAATATGAGGGAAACCCAACGGATGAATAAAGCACTTGAAAAACTTATAAGCCTTCACGATCTCGATGTCATGATATCCGATCTTTCAAACAAAGACATCAGTAAGCAGGAGAAGAAGCTCGGGTTGTCACCAGATGCAGCAGCGGAGCAACTGCATAAGATGAGGGATGAATTGGCCTCAACTATCGATCGCAAGCACAGAAATCTTTACGATCAGCTTGCGGGGCATTACGGAAACGCTGTAGTACCTGTTGTCAACCAGAGATGCTGCGGCTGTTTTACACAACTGCCGACAGCGTTTTTCGCATCTCCAGAACGGAACGATCAGGTTGAAACATGTCCCTCATGCGGCAGATTCATATATTGGTGCGACTAAAAGCCGATAATATCTGAACGGAGATATGAAAATGGAACTGTCCCGCACCAGACTGGCTCTCACATATGATGATATCCTGCTTCTTCCGGGAAGATCCGAAATACTGCCTTCCGAGGCGAATCTTGAAACAAGGCTTACCAGTAACATAATTCTCAACATTCCGATCCTGAGTGCCGCGATGGATACAGTGACTGAAGCTGAGATGGCAATAGCGCTGGCACAGGAGGGTGGAATGGGAGTGATTCATAAGAATCTCTCACCGACCAGCCAGGCAAAGCATGTAAGGCGAGTAAAACGAGCTGAAAGCGGCGTAATCGTAGATCCGGTCACACTTGATATCGATGCTGTAATCGCCGATGCCCTTGAGCTTTCACAGCAGGAGGGTGTTTCCGGTTTTCCCATTATGGACAGCAACAAATTGGCAGGTATGCTGACTAACCGGGATTACCAGTTTGAGGTAGATGCATCAACTCCTGTAAAGGAACTGATGACTCCCTGGGAGAGATTGATAACCGCCCCCCCCGATACAGACCTTGAAGAAGCGCTTGTACTGCTAAGGAAACACAGGCTGGAGAAGCTGCCCCTTGTTAACGCTGAACGGCATCTTATCGGCCTGATAACAGTCAGGGACATACACAATGCGATCAACTATCCGAACGCATGCAAAGATTCGTCCGGCCGCCTGCGAGCCGGAACGGCCGTAGGCACAGGTAACGATACCATCACCCGATCAGGTCTCCTGGTGGAAGCTGGAGTTGACTGTCTGTTCATCGACACAGCTCATGGCCACTCGGTAAAGGTGATCGAAACGGTATCAATCCTTAGAAAAGAATTCCCGGAGGTTGGAATCGTGGCCGGTAACGTTGTTACGGCTGATGCTACGGTTGACCTGATAAAAGCAGGCGCAGGCGGGATAAAAGTCGGCGTAGGTCCCGGATCAATTTGTACTACAAGGGTTATTGCAGGGGTCGGATGTCCTCAGTATACCGCTGTTTGCGAATGCGCATCGGCTGCTGCAGCATACAATGTTCCTGTTATTGCTGACGGTGGTATAAAGTACTCAGGGGATATAGTCAAAGCGCTTGCTGCGGGGGCTTCTTCCGTAATGATAGGAAGTCTTCTTGCCGGGATATCAGAAAGCCCCGGGGAAACAACTATTTTCAAGGGCAGAAAGTATAAAATATACCGCGGGATGGGATCCATCGGGGCTATGAAACGTGGCAGTGCCGACAGATACTTCCAAAATGACAGAACCGAAAAGAAGTATGTACCTGAAGGTATAGAGGGGATGGTTCCCTTCAAGGGACCTCTTGTTGATTATCTGAATCAGCTTATTGGAGGGCTCAGACAGGGTATGGGCTATGTGGGAAGCAGTACAGTCGAAGAGTTGCCCAGGATAGTAAAAATCGTAAGGATTACATCAGCCGGTCTTAAGGAAAGCCACGCCCACGATGTAATAATAACCAAAGAAGCCCCGAACTACTCTTCTGATGGACATGCTTTCTAACCTGCTTTCAACCGTTGCGGCGGGTGGTAAAGTTATTATAGAGGAGGAAAATTATCTCCTCGCAAGGGTTTCAATTGATGGCAGAGCAATGCTTGCTGAAATCAGCATTGGGTCTTCCGGTGGATTGTCACCCGGGGACTGGCCGGAGATAGATGGTATTCTGCTTCCCGATTCCCTGATCCATCCCGGAGATGAAAGTGGAACCAGGATACTTCTATTTGCCATTCCGGATAACGCGGAATTATACGTTGAAACAATTGTACGTGATGGAGGATTTTCCGAGGCGAATGCACTGGAAACGGGAAAGAAATTACTTGATATCCTGAGAAGGATTCACGACGAAGGGCACAGAGTTGGCTACCTCGGACCCGAGAATGTCCTCAGAACTGACACTGGCAAGCACTTTATTCTTGGTGGCGCAAGAGGCATACCGGACACGCCCTTCTCACCTCCGGAGGCGGTGGGAAGAACCGCCGATGATCCACGAAGCGATATTTATGCATTGGGCCTGCTGATTTTCAGACTTATTGCCGGCAGTGACAACCGCGAGATTCAGATTGAAGTGTGGAACAACCTTTCAAACAGAGTTCTTAAACTGCTCGAAAACATGGTTTCCCTTGAGGCGGACAACAGATTTCCTAATCTGATAGTTCTTGCGAATGAACTTAAGCATATAGAACCGGAATACTGGACCAAAGAGAAGGAGACAGGCAGAGATCACTCCGTGAACAGAAGAAGGATAACACCTGTTATTGTTATTACTATGATCATCATTGCGGTGATAACCGCATTACTCCTGATCATCAATCCCGATAGCTCGCGGGAAACACAGAGCATTGAACCTGATTCCGGTACATGGATACAGGAAAGTGATTCGCTCCTTGCCGATCAGGACTTACCTTCAGATGAAACCGATTCCCTTCAAGTCGATGCACTTGCCGAACCTGTTATATGGATAAGTAACGGTACAGTTCAGCCGGGCAGAGCCAGCGAATTCCGTCAGGGTCCGGCATCGGAGTTTTCTATAGTCTATACATGTACAGCGACCCTGCGCAGCAATTCAATACTGCTGGCCCGGAGGGATGATCCACACCTTCCCCCGGAGAACCAGGAAAGGATCTGTTCCATCGCAGAATACCTTGCTTCGCATGACTCTACAATACTGATTAAACCCGTTGATATTACGATGCTTCTCGGCAGCGACATCACCGACGACAGTATTATGTCGGGTATCGTTATGCCCGTTTCAAATCCCGCAGGCACATTGTACGTTGATATAGCGAATCATGGCCTTGAAGGTGTGTATAGTGGTGCGGGGGCTGCGACATGGGTAAGATCGGTTGTGAATAATATGAGTATCATCCTCGAAGGAGAGGAATGGCTGATAACTGTTGTGGATTTTCGTGACGGAGACAGACTGAACGCAGAGCTTGGGATACCTGACAGCCTTGATTCAACACTCTTTCTTTACCGGAATAATCTGCCCCTGCTGGATGCCGCGGAGGAAGAGCTCAGGAAACTGTTTCTCGATAACGCAACAGGCGAGTATTCCCGGGCAACCGCACCGGTTCCCCCGGATATCTGGATTATTCTTGGTAATTAGGAAAAAGTATTTCTATCATTGACTTTTTAAAAAATACTCGGATATTATTATGAAAATTGTTTTCTAGGGGAGGACTATGAAATATACAGTCAACGGTAAAGTTGTTGATCCTATCCATGGTGCTGGAATCATTACGGAGATATCCGATCAGATGATCTCCGGTGAAATTTGTGAATGTGTTGTAATTGAGATAGTCGTTGGAAAGAAAAGGGTGATGGTGCCTACAGAAAGTCTTGATGATGCAGAACTGAGACCGGTTGTTTCCAACGATGAACTGGATGATGCGCTTCAGGAGCTTTTCAGGGAACCGGACGAACTGCCCAAGGACTGGCGTAGAAGAATAGAGAAACTGAAGGACAGAGTCCATTCGGGGGAACCCGGAGAAGTGGCTAAAGCCATCAGAGATATAATTGCCCGATCCGTACTGAACAAAATGAATCCATCCGAGAAGCGCGTACTCAATGAAGCAATCAATGTATTCGCCGGTGAGGTGGCTCTGGTCCAGAATATACGCAGTGATTCAGCCAGGGATCTTATTAAGCGATATGCCAGGGACGGTATTCAGCAGAACATTGAAGCGAAGAAGAAATCACAGGAAAGCACAGAAACCGTCAGGAAAGCTGGAAGCGCCAAGAATGAAAAGACCGTGAATGAAGAATCGAAATCAAAGAAAATCTCGGGAACCGGTAAATCCCGAAAAAAGTCTAACGGGGATAAATAGCACGGTACAGATGATGTGCCTGGATTATGCATTGCACAAGCGAATCGACTGAGTTGGAACGGGTTCTTCTGGTAAGAGCCTACATAGGTAACGAATCGGAGGAAGCTGGATCCACGCAGGAGATGATAGCTTTGATTCAGTCTGCTGGTGGTACCGTTGCTGCGCAGCAATCACAGAAGAGGAAAACACCGGACCCCAGACTGTTCATAGGCAGAGGCAAGGCTGACGAACTGAGAGAAATCGCTCTCAGGGAAAACACAGGAACAATAATCTTTGATCATAATCTATCTTCAGGTCAGGTATCGAGACTTGAAGAAGTAACAAACTGCAAGGTAATTGATCGTACGGAACTTATAATGGCCATATTCGCCGGACAGGCGCTAACAAGAGAAGCCAAGCTTCAGATAGAACTCGCTCAGCTTCGATATGCTCTGCCACGGCTTTCGGGCATGTGGCACCATTTTTCAAGACTGGGTGCAGGTATCGGAACCCGGGGTCCGGGAGAAACACAGCTCGAGATCGACCGCAGACGGGCAAGATCCAGGATATCATTACTTGAGAGAAAGATTGAAGAGGTTGAAGCCCGCTGGAAGATCGTCTCCGAAGGACGCAAGGGAATGTTCAATATTACTATTGTAGGATATACGAATGCCGGTAAAAGCACCCTTCTCAATACTCTGTGTAATACCAGCCTTTATACTGCAGACAAGCCCTTTGCAACTCTTGATACAACTTCCCGTCGTATTACACTCCCGGATAACTCCGAAGTGCTGATATCGGATACTGTGGGTTTCATTGAAAGACTCCCCGAAACCCTTATCGCCAGTTTTCATTCAACACTTGATGTGGTCAGGAAGGCAGACCTTCTGCTGGTGGCAGTTGACAGATCAAGCCCCTCAAGAGGCAGGCATATCAATGCTGTAAGAAAAACACTCCGGCGGATAGGTGTTGAAGACTCCATACCGAAATTGACTGTCTGGACAAAGTGTGATGCAGTTGATGATTTCAGATATCCCAGGATCGGTGTTGCGGTATCAGCCTTTTCTGAGTTTGGACTGGATGTTCTACTGAATAAAATCATCGACCACAGAGACAGATCACTTGACTGGTTTGAACTTATTCTGGAATACCATGACAGCGTAATTCTGCACTGGCTTTACAACAATTGCGTTGTAAGAAATGTTACGAACGGCGAGGATGCTTCCGTCAGGGTTCTTGCCGGAGCCTTAAGAGGTTATGATTCAGTAGAGGGAAAAATGCGCGAAGCAGATCTGGTAAAGAATTTTATAAGATTGGCCGAGCCTCCTGAAACAGAATATGCCGGATAGAGTAATAAGATATGTACGAAGACATTGACCCTGAGAAACTCAAAATGAACCTGAATGACAGGCTTGACGGCCTTCATGACCTTTACTCGGGGGATCTGATATCGAAGAGTACGCTTTCCAGCCAGATTCTTGAACTTATAGCCTCGAGGGAAGCAAAAGCTTTCTGGAACCTCACCATGAAGAAGGATATAACAGCAAGGCGAATGTTGACCATGCTTGAAGATCCTGAACAATGGGAACAGGATTCCTTGTCACCCGAAGAGGAGAGAGAGCGGATACTCAAGGAGCGACTAACGGATGCTTTTTTTTCCGCTGATGATTCTTCCCGGGATATTCTTGAAATGCTTCTTGATACTGCCAGCCTTCCGCATTTTGAATCCATAGTATTCTCCCGGAACGGTAAACCGCCTGCGAAGAAATCAGGAGCCAAACTCAGCGTTCTGGATTAAAAACTGAACATTATCCGGATTCAATTTCCGTGGAACCTGTATTTGAAATCCGGTAAGGAGATACAGTTGAAGAAAACCCTGTTGCATATAATTGGATTCCTGCTCACCGCCGCGGCACTGTATTACCTTGTCGATTCTTTTCTGAGCGGTGCTACCCGGGCTGGAGGGATTTCAAATCTACTGCTCTTTGATCCTCTGCTGTTTGCCGTTTCATTCCTGATCATGGTGCTGCACCTTCTTGCAGCTGCCTGGTCATGGATGCTGGTCTGCTCCATAGCAGGTGCGGAGATAACATTCGGTCAGGCGTTCAACGTTCATTTTCTTGCCCAGGTGGGCAAGTATATTCCCGGTAAAGTCTGGGGAGCTGTTGGGAAAATTGGCCTTTCCAGGAAAATTGGCATGTCTTCCAGGGAGACCGGGCATGCTCTCATACTTGAAACCCTTTTCATAGTAGCCGGATGCCTTCTTATGTCGCTGCCGGTAATACCCCTGGCCGCGAAGCGGATTGGTCTTGGAACCACGCTGAGTGTGATAATTGTAGTAGCATCGGTAACTGTTGTTCTTTTTGCGGCTCATCCCGGAGCTTTCAGAAAGCTGCTTAAGATAGTCGGATCCATCACCGGCAGGGACATTAATATCGAAGATCCGGGTTTTGCCAATATTCTAAAACTTCTGCCTGTTTACATTCTTGTTTTCCTTCTGCAGGGCGTGGCCTTCGTATTTCTGGCAAGAAGTTTCGGAATGCATCTGCCCTTCTATCCCGGAGCCTTTCTTCTTCCTACGGCCGTAGGTATCGGATTTCTGGCAGTCTTCTCTCCGGGGGGTCTGGGCATCCGTGAAATCTCCCTTGTATGGCTCATAGGGATTATTATGATTTCTTCCGAACCGGGACAGGCATCTCTGATCTCGATTGCGGCCAGGTTATGGATAACTCTCGGTGAAGCCCTTGCGTTTATTGTCGCCGCAATCTGGTGGGGAGC
Source organism: Candidatus Aegiribacteria sp. (assembly GCA_021107345.1). The sequence goes on along the minus strand of JAIOSX010000320.1, from coordinate 438 downwards.
TGGCAGGAAGGAAAACGGTTGATAACCATAAGACTGAATCCTGCAATAATGCACACCATCAACGCTGCAAAAATACTGATCTGGAGTACAGCACCGGGATCACAATCATATGTATCATTCCGATATGACCACCGGATCAGGTTCGACCAGAAGGAAGGGTATGGCCTCAATACTGAAATCCCTGAATTCCATCTCGTAACAGTGCGAATCTTCCGCAAGTAATTCATTTCCATCGAATTCAATAAACCACATGTCGGGAGCATCCGTCCATGGACGCTCAAAAACTATACGCCACTTGCCTATCGGACCGTTCCAGAGAAGCGGCTGGCACAGCGAAAAATTCAATGGTTCAAACCCGGTGATATGTGTCCACCCGAGAACAGTATATACCACCTGAACCACGATCTCTTCTTCGCCCTTACATGGAATTTCCCACAC
>JAIOSX010000100.1 GCA_021107345.1 Candidatus Aegiribacteria sp. | reverse complement strand
GGTTATCGCTGCCTTTAACGAATACTCGTATCAGTACAGCTGAAGCAAGACTTCCCAGGAGAAGGATAAGAATATAGCCGGAATTGATCTTTTTCCGGACGGGTTTCACATCCTGGTTCCCCGTTTCTACCCATCTTTCATGATATCATGATGATATCTGCAGTATCTGGATCCCGGTATCGAAGGCCTGCCGCATTCGATACACTTCAGGGTTTCCCCGGCTTTCCGTCTGATATCCTGGGGAGACGCGCCAAGCCCGGTAGCCAGCATTACTATGAGAATCACACCTGATATCGGTGCAATGTAGGCCGCAAGAGCCGCAAGGCCCCAGGTAAAAGACACTCCTTTTCCAAAAAGAAACCCCAGTGTCCAGATAAGCATACTGGAAACAAGGCATATTTTAAGAATTTTCCTGAGTTTTCTCAACTGACTGTCTCCCTCCCTTAGAACAGATCAATAAAACTGATAAAGTGATTTACGCCCAGTACTGCGATGCCTGTCTCGTCTTCACCGGTTACGAGAAGAGCGATTCCCCCTGCTTCAACGATAATATTCAGCCATCCTATCCCCCTGCCGGCTGATATCTGTCCCCATCCCGGAAAAAGCAGTGATTTCCATGGCTGAGCAGATGGCTCAGTGAATACATCTTCAGGTTCAAGTGGAATGCTGTCCCCGGAAACGCTCCAAAGGGGAACAAGTGGTCTTCTCATTTCAGTAGGAAAGCATACAGTTCCCACTTCGAATTCTCTGAGTTCGGCATTCTGCCAGAAGGCTTCATGGCTCAATGTTCCATTCAGTACACTGTCGACACTTGTCATACTGCATTTTATGCCTATCCAGCTTAGATCACTGGTATCAACCACATCAAGGGCAAGATCCGTAATTCCCATACCGGGGAACCTATCCTGACAATCTGCGATCACGGAAAATATCCGGTTGATCGTAAAAACAGGTATCTGTGCCTTATACTCTACCAGTCCCGCGAACATCACGTGATTTGGTGTAGAGGAATCAGGATATACAGCGTGTGAACCCTCCATCATCATACCTGCTCTTGTAGTAAGCTCTAGCTGTGTATGCCCGGATTCAGGTACGCCCGGGGAGATTTTAATCCGGATAATACTGATGAACGGCTCTCCTCCTACCAGCTCCTGTACGACCGCGAATTCAAAGGGCGTCTGAGCCGAAGAAAAAGATACAAATATTAATATTGCAAGAATGAAACGCATTTATCCGATCCCCATTTCAATTATTGAGAAAAATCCTTCTCCAGTTATTTCCCGCCACTGAAGCTATATCATCGGTGCTCCAGCCTCGCTTATCAAGCAGTTCCAATATATCCGGCCAGCTGGTGCAGTCCTTTATGCCGGCCGGAAGATTCTGTACACCATCAAAATCACTGCCGAAACCTGCATTACTTATATCCGTCAGCTCAACCAGGTATTCAAGATGATCGGCAATAGTATCCAGCGAAGCATTGTTACTCAGAAAATCAGGCACGAACGTAATTCCCACCACTCCTCCTGATGCAGCAATCTCCAGTATGTCCTCATCCGGAAGATTCCTTGGAAAATCATGAACAGCCCTGCAGTTGCAATGGGTAGCTACTGTCCTTAGTCCCAGCGAGATAAGATCTCGCCTGGATCTGTCGCACAGATGTGAAACATCCAGAATTACTCCTGCTCCGTCAAGTTCAACTGCCAGCTGTTTTCCTCTACTGGTAAGCCCGGTATCAGTCCCTATTCCACCACCCAGGCTGTTCTGTCCGTTCCATGTGAGAGAAACCACCGATAGCATCTTAATTATCTCGTTCATTTCAGGAAGATCAACAAGCGGCTGACATCCCTCAATCATCAGGAAAAGTTCAACAGTCGATAGGTGAACTACATCTCTGTACATGGAGATACCGCGGCTGAAGGCAGTACGAGGATCTTTTTCCGCTTCCGCGCATATGGCTGTTACAAGGTGAGTTACGAAGCCCTTCATGGCTCTGGGCATATCCAGCTGTGTCCTGGAATTACCTTCGAGATACTCCTTCGGAGAAGCTGTTTTCATCAGAGTATCAACATGAGCATCGAAGACATGATATTTCATCAGGGGTGGTTTTCCTCTGTTGAGGAAGCACTGTCAGGGGAAAGGAATATGTTTGTGAAACCCTGTACGAATGTATCAGCTTTCAGTATCAGGAATAATATCATGATAAGCAGAAATATGTACAGTATCAACCGCCCCTTAGCGGATTTTTTAGGGTGTTTTTCCTGCCAGTCATCTATTATCGCCATTAATTGATACGCCTCATGGGTTTCTCGATACGGAACTGGCAACGGAAAGTAGGGAATCCGGGAAATTCAATGGAATCGGCATAGGTTACTACATATATATCGCCTTCAATAAAGCCGTTTCCCGAATACAACTGTGATGACGAAACAGCCCCGGAACACTCATCCGATCTGCGGTATTCACCCCACTCCTTGAGAAATTCGACTTTCAGAAGTGAGATGGATCCCGCACCCTCCACACTGCGTAATACTTCATTCAGTTCGGCGCTTACCTTCGCCGGAGTAAGGGAAACCACACTTACATATTTGATCATTACACTAACAATCATCACAAGAAGTACGAGAAGAAAAGCAAAAAGACCACTTTTACCTGAAAAAAGATCTGACATATTCACCTACCATCCTGAAAGGCATCTTCTAACAATATCCTCTGCGGATTCTTCCAGCAGCCTGTCCCGTGCATCAATTTCGGATTCTGTATCCGGGTTGTAAACCAGCCAGGTGCTCACGCTCTCTGTAGTGATGATATCCTTTTCCTGAATAATATCCTCAAACGAGATTTCAACCCTGATCTCCAGCTTGTACTCCTCGACCACTTCCGCTGATGTATATGAATAAGGGGTTTTGATGTATGCGGCAACAGTACCCTCAATCTCTGAATCCTGGTTTTCAACTGCAACTGCGAGTCTTCCGTCCCTTACTATCATCTCAACAACCCTCGAGGTTATATCCTGTTCAAGGCCGTATTGAGTAACCCTGCTGCGGAAGGGAATTACCTTGACCGACTGGATATGTTCCGGAAGACTGCCGCGAAATCCGTAGCTGCATGACATACCTGCCGCGAGATAAATGAGAAGACCCAGCATACCTGTTTTATACACCGGAATGACCGAACCCCCCTTCACCTCTATGCGTTTCAGGTACATTCTCCACTATTTTGAACCTGGGGTAAACAACAGGAGCAAGAACCGCCTGAGCTATCCTGTCGCCCCGTTGTATCCTGAAAGGCTTCTCGCCGAGATTAGCCAGTATGACCTTCACTTCTCCCCTGTAATCCGAATCAATTGTCCCGGGACTGTTAAGCACAGTAATACCGTATTTCAGGGCATTACCGCTTCGGGGGCGAATCTGCCATTCGTAACCCGCTGGTATTGAAACCTTCAGTCCGGTTGGAATTAATTCAGTTTTTCCCGGCCGGACAAGGATGTCGAACTCTACTGCAGCTTTAAGATCGACACCGCTTGAACCGGATGTGGCTCTGGCAGGAACGGGAAGATCCGATGCGTGCTCAAGAATTTCAAGCAGTACATCAAGTTCCATCTCTTCCACATTCCTTATCAGTTGTCTATTTTTCTACGTTCTGATCGATGCCTTTCATCGTCAGATCAATTTTGCCGTTGCTCTTGACTTCTGTGACTTTTACACGCACGTGCTGCCCGCGCTTGAGAACATCTTCCACCTTTTCAACACGTTCCTTGCTTATCTGGCTTATATGTACAAGACCGTCTGTTCCGGGCATTATTTCAACAAAGGCTCCGAAATTCATGATATTAGCCACAACTCCGTCGTATATCTGCCCGACTTTGGGTTTTCCAGTGGAAAGCTCTATCAGTTCAAGAGTTCTGTTAGCGGCTTCAGCGTCATCAGAGAGTACAACTACCATACCGTCATCATCAATATTGATATCGGCACCTGTTTCTTCAGTAATGGCTCTGATGTTCTTGCCTCCGGGGCCTATCAATTTGCCGATCATGTCCTTTTCTATCTGGACAGTGTAGACCCTGGGTGCGTATTCACTGAGTTCTGCGCGGGGGCTGCTGATAACGGAATTCATCTCGCCGAGTATGTATTCCCTGTTCTCCTTCGCTCTGTTTATGGCTTCACTGAGAATATCAAGGGAAATCCCTTCAACTTTCAGATCCATCTGTATTGCGGTTATACCGGTGGTAGTTCCTG
>JAIOSX010000213.1 GCA_021107345.1 Candidatus Aegiribacteria sp. | reverse complement strand
TCTGGGAACATTCGGTCTTGGAACGATGACTTACGCCTTTGAAGATGCCGCGTTTTTACTTGAAACAGGTGAAATAAGCGAACTGGTTGTGACCCCCTTCGGTATACATATAATCAGGCTTGATGGCAGGAATGAAGACGGTACGATTGAAGCCAGCCACATACTCAGAGTTGTTCCCATAGACCTGGATGATACAAACCGCACAGTTGCGGAAGCAGAGGGTATACTCTGTGATATCCGCAACTCACAATTATCATTTGAGGATGCCGCCAGAATGTACAGCCGGGACAGGTCTAATTCCGAAAACGGCGGTGACATGGGGATAGTACCGTTGAAATTATGGATGTATGAAGTGGCGGAAGCGGTTGAAGAACTTGAGATCGGTTCCTGTTCCGAACCGATTATTCTGGAGAGCTCTGGAGCCGTTGTTCTTATCAGACTCTACGAAGATACTGGTGACATTGATTGGAACTCCTATAGCGAGACGGAACTTACCGGACTTGTACAGCAGGTCATCTACCAGGATACGTACAACTCAGTGGTTGATTCTCTGCGCGGTGAAATGCCGGTGATATACTTCCTGGAGAATGATGGTTCAAGTGCGGATTGATGTCTACCTTAAACTGATGGGTATATTCAAAACCCGGTCTATTGCCGGTAAAGCCTGCAAAGCCGGCTGCATATCTATTGATGACCTGGCAGTTAAGTCATCCTGTTCCGTGAAGAAGGGCGACCTGATTAAGATAGTAAAACCTGACGATTCCGAAATATCGGTTTTCGTACTTGAGATCCCTTCAAAAAAGCAGGTTCCCAGAAAGGATCGACAGGATTACTGCAGAATAGTCGGAATGGAGGGTTAATGATGATCACCTTCCAGAATGTAAGCAGGTATTACAACGACTGGCCGGCTCTCGAGAACATAAACCTTCAGGTCAACCAGGGGGAATTCCTTGTGGTCTCAGGGCCCAGTGGTGCAGGTAAAACCACCCTCTTCAGACATATCTGGATGGGTGATCTGCCCAGCACGGGTTCAGTTGAAGTGGCGGGATACAGATCGGACAGGATAAAAAAATGCGATTTGCCACTTCTCAGGCGTAAACTGGGTATTGTTTTCCAGGATTTCCGACTTCTTCCGGAAAGAAATGTATTCGATAACGTTGCCCTGCCCCTGCAGGTTGCCGGAACTTCAACAAAAGCCATAAGAAGGAGGGTATTCTCGCTCCTTGCCGAGATGGAACTGAACCATCGGAGGGGGTCATACCCTCATGAGTTATCAGGAGGAGAACAGCAGAGGGTGGCCATTGCAAGGGCCATGGTTGCCCATCCTGTCATACTCCTTGCCGATGAACCAACTGGAAACCTTGATCCTGAGGTTTCTCGAAGGGTGATCGATCTGCTTATTGAGATCAACAGATCAGGAACGGCAGTTATTCTGGCTACTCACGATCCCCGGCAGGTTCCGGCAGGAACTGCAAGGTTTCTTTATCTTGACAGGGGACACCTGGTTAATCCCAGCATCTGGGATGGATACAGACAGTTATGATTCATCTTTTAAAGAATGCAATTCACGAAGGCATGCTGAATATCCGGAGAAAACTGGGTTCATTTCTGATAACTTTACTGATGGTCAGCCTCTCCTTCATGGTGTTCGATATCTTCCTGATCATATCATGGAATCTGGGGACAGCTCTTAAGAATGAGCAGGAGAATGTAGGCATTGAAGTTTTCCTGAGGGAGAACGTCACTGAAGTTGAAGCGATCAATCTTGCGGATATTATTTCCGGTATGGAAGGGGTCAGATCGGTTTATTACGTATCCCCTGAGGAGGCGGAAGCCGTATTCAGAGCAGACCTTCCTGAACAGGCCGGTCTTCTTACTCTCCTGGGCCCCCAGTTTCATCTTCCGCCTTCTATTCAGATATCACTTCATCCGGACTACAGAACTTCGGAGAAAGTCGGCGGTCTGGCCAGGACCATATCCGGAATGGATGGCGTTGAGGACATAGTCTACGGCAAGGAGTATCTGCCGGGCCTGACAAAGGCGGTTGACATTCTTGAAAAACTGGTAATACTCGCCGGGCTTGTTCTGGCGATGAGCCTTTCACTTGTAGTGGCGAATACTGTAAGGCTTGCCGTTGCGAGAAGGGCACTTGCAGTACAGATAATGAGTATAGTAGGGGCACCGGGGTGGTTCGTAAGAGTACCGTTCCTCGGTGAGGGACTGATTACAGGTGTGGCCGGAGCCGCAGGCAGCCTGTTTCTGACAATGGCTGTATCCTGGATGCTTTCTTCCAGCGTACCCCACCAGTTCTTACCCGGAAAATGGATAATGCTGGTTCTTATTCTTGGAGCTTCATCCGGTGCTGCTGGAAGCTGGATAGGCATGAAGTCCGGCATTCCAAAACCTCGATCCTGACAGGGAGACAAAATGAAAAAAATGTTGATAGTTATGATAATTTTAACCGGTATCGTGTTCGCGCAGAGTGAATCCAGAACGGATACCGCTCCGACCGGTGGTGAAGCGATTGAAACCACTACCACCACAACAACCACAGAAACAGGTACAGCTACTTCCGATGAGGCACAACCTCAGGCATGCATGGGCGGTGGGGGAATCATGAGTTTCCTCCCGATGATAGCCATCATAGCGATATTCTACTTCCTGATGATCCGCCCTCAGCAGAAGCAGGCCAAGATGTTGAAGGCAATGCGGAGTGCCCTCCAAAAGGATGACAGAGTAGTAACAAGCGGTGGAATACACGGCATAATAACTAATCTCAAGGGTGATGACGTGGTTACAGTAAAAATTGCTGACGGGGTCAAGATAGATGTAGACAGAAATTCCCTGCAGATCGAGAGCCAGAGCGAAGCTAACTGCAAATAACCCTATAAGGGGTTTGTCGGGATGTAAGGGTGGAGTCATGTCATCAAGAAAACTTCAGTATTACGGTTCGAGTATACTGAGGAATGTATCGAGGAATATTGATATCTCTTCGGAGCAGGAGTTTCTTCAATCCCTGCTTATGGATATGGTAGATATCCTGAAATTTGAAAAGGGACTTGGTCTCGCAGCCCCGCAGGCCGGGGAGAATGTAAGGGTATTCATACTCAATCCGGAGGAACTCCAGCTTAAAGGCCATTCAGTGTTCATCAATCCGGAGGTTACAACATCGGAACCTCTGCAGAAGGATGAGGAAGGATGCCTGAGTATCCCGGGGGTTTTCGAGTATGTCAGAAGGCCATCAAGCGCGGTTATTATCGCTTACGACCTTTCAGGCAAGCAATTCACCCTTGAACTCGATGATTATTCCGCAAGGGCAGTCCAGCATGAGAATGACCATCTGAATGGAATTCTATTTGTGGACAGGCTCACTCCCATAAGAAAGCGACTTGTAAAAAAGCAGCTTATCGAGATAAAGAGAGAATACGGTCCTGACAGCAGGATTCTCTGATGAGAATCATTTTTCTGGGTACTTCCGTCTTTGCTTTACCATGCCTGAGGGCACTCATCGAATCGGAGCATACTATCCTGTGTGTCATTTCAAGACCGCCCAGACCCGCAGGCAGAGGTAGGAATCTGCGCCAGCCTCCTGTTGCTGAATATGCTCATAAGAACAGGCTTGAACTATGTCAGCCGGATAAACTCAAAGGTGATTTCATTAATACTCTGAAATCCATGGAACCGGAATTGATGGTATCAGCAGCGTACGGTGCCTGGCTTCCGGAGAAGCTTCTGAAGGCATCACCGCTTGGCGTGATCAATGTTCATCCATCCCTTCTGCCTGAGTACAGAGGTGCCGCACCGGTTGCCAGAGCAATACTTGATGGCAGGAAGGAGACAGGGGTTTCATTCATGCTTACGGACAGCGGATGGGACACAGGGCCTGTCATTGCCGTATATCATGAGGGAATACTCCCCCTTGATACCACAGGTTCACTGGAAAAACGGCTGTCAGTAATAGCCGCAAACAACCTTATCGATGTTATTGAAGGACATTCCACCGGAAAACTGATTCCCAAGAGCCAGGCGGATGAAGCGCTTTACGCCGATAAGATAACAACAGATGAGACCTGGATGGACTGGAACAGGCCTGCTCAATACCTTGAGCGAAAGGTGAGGGCTTTTCAACCATCTCCGGGAGCAAGAACAATGTATTCGGGAAAACTCCTGAAAATCTCTGAAGTACGGATATCTCAATACAACGAAGATCCCGGTAAGATAGTTATCGAGGAAGGTTCACTTCATGCGGGATGCGGGGGAGAGGAGTCACTGGAGATCCTGAAACTCCAGCCGGCCTCCAAAAGCGTCATGAGCACAGCCGAATTCCTCCGGGGCACAAAGATGAAAACCGGTGATAAGCTTGGAAGAACTTAAAAAAGCCGGGCTGCTGTTCCGTACCGGGCTTATGCTGTTTTCCATTGCTCCGGCGCTGATTGTATTCCTTATTCTGCTTGCAGCAGATGTGGGGCTTTTGATCTCACTAGTGGCAGGACTGCTTACAATAGCAGTGTTTCAGGTAAACGGATTACTGTTCGAAAAGGGTGCAAAAGACAACCCGATACCACTGAAGCTTTCATTCTGGACACTGAAGGCACTTCAGTCGATTCATTCTTTACCCCCCCATACACCGGAGAAGATGGTCGTGGCCATGAATAACCGGAAAGCACTATCTGAAACAGGTATAAAATACAGCTCCGCTGAAACTCTGATTCTCATTCCTCATTGCCTTCAGAATCATGAATGTCCTCGAAGGCTGACCTTCGATCCCGATTCCTGCGAAAGATGCGGCAAATGCCCAATAGGGAATCTTCTTGATATAAGGGACAGATTCGGCACGCATTTCGCAATAGCCTCGGGTGGAACCTCGGCCAGAAGGATAGTGGAGAAAGTCGGACCTTCACTTATTATCGCGGTGGCCTGCCCCGTTGACCTTTCACTTGGAATTCTGGATGTGCATCCCATAACAACGGTGGGTGTTCTGAATGAGTGGCGGAACGGCCCCTGCTTCGACACTTGGGTCAATACGGAAGAACTGGAAGCCGCACTTGAACTGTTCCTCGACTGAATAATCCCCTGCCTGCATCTGATCGAAAAATTGACAGAGCCGAACTATCCTGGTATTCTAATTTAGTGAATAAGGGGTATTTTCAATTCAATCAGGGGGATACAATGAATATAGTATATGTGGTATGTCCTATCCTTGTATTTCTGCTTTTCCAGCTGAGTTTTGGTGACATCACACCGGTTATAGAACCAAATCTTACCGCTGGAGTTGCTCCACTGGCTGTGTTCTTCGATGCGGTACAGACCACAGGAACATCTACGGATGATCCTTTTCATGAACTCGAATACTACTGGGAATTCGATGATCCGGGCAGCGGTAACTGGGTTGTGAACGGTCTGAGCAGAAACATGGCGTACGGTCCTATGGCAGGGCATGTTTTTGAAACTCCAGGCTCCTATACCGTTTCTCTTACCGTACGGGATGCCGGAGAGACTGCTATAACAGATGTTGTTATAGAAGTACAGGATCCCGATGACGTGTTCTCCGGAACCAATACGATCTGTTTTTCAACTTCAGGTGATTTCACCGGAGCCCCGTCGGGAGCCATGCATGTTACAACATCGGATTTTTATGAGATCATAGGTTACCTGGAGGCCGGGAAACGTCTTCTGCTACGTCGCGGAGAAAGCTGGACAGCAGGAAGTACAGGGTTCCTGAACATTGGCGGACCAGGTGTATTTGGTGCATTCGGCCCCGGAGCAAATCCTGATGACTGGGGTATCTATGCGAATAATCCCATACTTGATGGAGCCGCTTTCAGCCTGTCCAGTGGAATTAAATTAAATCCCGACAGTGTCAACACATACGACTGGCGTTTCCAGGACATTGTGATAACTGGAGCGGTAAGTGACATCGCGATTACAAGCTCAGGCGAGATTCACAATATCCTTTTCCTCAGAATGAAGATTCATAATTGCTATACAGGAATATCATTGCCAGGTTCCGTTCTGGCGCATTACAATGCGAATCACGGTCAGAATCATCAGCCATTCAACGGAATATCGATTATCAACTGCAGGTTCTATGATTTCTATATGGCGGACATGTACGCCTGCCTTGAAAGGTTACTGCTGCTTGGATCTGAACTCACAGATTCAGATACATCCCACATAACAAGATTTCCATACTTGAATAAAGCGGTAATCAGCAGTAACTACTTGTCCGGTTCAAGGGATACCGGGCATCTGATAAAACTGCACGGTCCTCCATGGGCGGGTAACGCCCTGTATGATCCCGGAACATATTCCGAGAACATACTCATTTCAGACAACATGTTTGAGGGAGACATTGAAGATTGGCCTCTGGCGATTGCACCTATGAACGCTGGAAGCTTTGAGTATGTAAGAGATGTGATAGTTGAGAGGAATCACTTCCTCTGCAACCTGAACACGGCCGTTGCACTGTATCTGTCATGCTACGAGACAACAATCAGGAACAACATCATTCAAGCATCAGGATATCAATCAGGCAGAAGGTCTATTGAAGTGACCAACCGAAATTCCAGCATGCCGGTTTCTGATCAAATAAATATTTATAATAACACGTTCTACAGCGAAGGCGGTTACTTTACGGTACTGGATCTCGAGGGTAATGACTTCATAATCAAGAACAATCTCATCTATTCTCCGGATGGCGGTATATTGGGAGGAATAGGAGATGTGTCCAACAACCTCATGACCTCAACAAATCCCTTTGTATCTTCAACGCCTTCACAGCCATCCGATTTCCGTCTACAGTCGGGGTGTCCTGCTATTGACGATGGTATTGAGATGACCCTGTGGCATGATTATCTGCTTAATCCCCGACCGAATGGCGGCTTCTGGGATATCGGAGCAATGGAGTATTACGATACCACAGGTATTTCCTTGAATCCGGATTGCTGCAGAGAAGAAATATTCACTATCAGCAGTATCTATCCCAACCCCTTCAGCTCTTTTACCCGGGTAATGCTGAATATCGAAACAGGTTCTGATATCAGACTCTCTGTATACAATATCTCCGGTCAGCTTGTACGGATTCTCGCAGACGACAGTATAGATGCAGGTTCGTTCGAATTTGACTGGGACGGCAGAGATGAAAACGGGAAACCACTTGAGAATGGCATTTACTTCGTTCATTTGAGAGTATTCGGAACAGGAGAAGAAACAGCGGAGATGATACTGATAAGATAGACTGTACTGACCGGGAATGAAATCCAGTTTCCGATGCCGGCTTGCCTGAGTATAATCAGGGATTGAATGAAATAACTAAACGGAGTAATCTATCATTATCATTTTCCCGAAGAAAGCTCTGTCTAAATGGAAAGAGGTTCAACCACAATGAAAACAGGTAAAGATCGTCGAAAAGACCGTTCAGAAATGCCAATGGATGCTATAAAAAAACAGCTTGAACATGTAGCCCATGAGGGAGGTTTCAAGGCAGCTCTGTTATCTACCGAAGAGGGTTTTGCCGTGGTCGACATAGAATCCAGGCTGGATTCCGGTTCACTTGCTGCCTTAGCTGGTTTCGTCTGGGAAATGAACAAAAACGTTCTTGACCTGACAGGCTTTAAGCAAATCGATCAGATCACTATGAGCGGAAAGACCGGTGATTCTGTCATCTGCCAATCCTTTGAAGTGATGGATCAGCCTGTGGTCCTTATAGTTATTGCCAGCGCAAAGTCAGGATACCGTGAGCTGACTGATCACGCAGTCGAGGGAATAAAGCGTATTATGGTC
>JAIOSX010000194.1 GCA_021107345.1 Candidatus Aegiribacteria sp. | reverse complement strand
CAATGTAGCCCCCATCGGTTGTCTGCTGGACCGAGCAGCCGCAATCATATTGAGTACCTCCGAAGATCTGCGTCCAGATTGTATTTCCACTGGAGTCCGTCTTTATCAGATATACATCCTCACCGCCTGCACCATACGATTCGGTTGATCCCGAAATGATGTAACCCCCATCGGTGGTCTGCTGGACAGAGTAACCAACATCGTGGTTAGTACCCCCGAAGGTCTTCGTCCACAGTGTATTTCCGCTGGAGTCAGTCTTTATCAGATAGACATCATCCCAGCCTGGACTGTAGGAATCCGTAAACCCGGTAACAATGTAGCCCTCATCGGATGTCTGCTGTACAGAAAAGCCATATTCCCATTCATATCCTCCGAATGTCTTCGTCCATAGTGTATCTCCGTCGGAGTCCGTTCTTATAAGATAGACATCCGCGCCGCCTGCACCGTAGGAGCTCGTGGATCCCGTAACAATGTAGCCCCCATCGGTTGTCTGCCGGACAGAATAGCCGCGGTCATATCCGGTACCTCCGAAAGTATTTGTCCAGATGCTGTCTCCACTGGAGTTCGTCTTTATCAGATACACATCAGAGTTTCCAGCACCGAAGGAGTTCGTTGATCCTGCAACAATGTAGCCCCCGTCGGTTGTCTGCTGGACAGAAAAACCAGGATCATAATCGTATCCTCCGAAGGTCTTTGTCCACAGTGTGTCTCCACTGGAGTCTGTCTTTACAAGATAGACATCGTAGTCGCCTGCACCGTAGGATTCAGTATATCCTGCAACAATGTAGCCCCCGTCGGTTGTCTGCTGGACAGAGTAGGCAAGATCATATTCAGTACCCCCGAAGGTTTTCGCCCAGGCAATATCAGGAGACAGGGCATTTAAGATCCGTGTACAGAAAAGAAGTGCGAATCCTGCAGCAAGTACAAAAGATTTCACGATTGGATCATCTCCGTTCTTCAATTAACAGGGAATCTGAATTCCACCGTACCAGGTTCTGTCCTCACACGGTACTTCTGTTCCCCGATATTATAGTTTTCAACCTGAACTTATGATACTACCTGTTGCTCTGCACGGTCAATTACGCGGATGACTCATTATTGTCATCCCTCAGTATATTGTGCTTGCGCGCAAATAGTGCATATGCATAAATATCGTCAAATTTGTTATCTACATAATTGAAATTGTGCTCTCTCAGAACTCCTTCCCTGCAAAATCCAAGTCGTTCTATGAGAGCAAATGACCTCTGGTTATCAATAGTTATCAATGCTTGTATTTTATTGAGATTCATTTGTTCAAAACCAAATGATATGATCCTCTCCAGCGCTTCTGTCATGATTCCTTTTCCCCAGTGTTTGCGGCTTAAAAGATATCCGATCTCCGCTCGAAAATAGGGTTTCTCAATATTGGTATAGAAAATACTTCCAACAACAGCATCGAGATCTTTCAGTACAACAGCCCATCTATTCAAACCGTTTTCTTCACTGCTCTTTTTGAAATAATCAATCATTTTTCTTGCGGCATTCAGTGATTGTATCGGCTTCATTCCGAAAAAGCGCATCACTTCTATGTCTCCGAATATTTCAAGTATGGCGTTTGCGTCTTCGCTTATATGCTCGCGCAGAACAAGCCTTTCTGTTTCCATTCGTGCTGACATGGTATTTGAACTCATATCACCTCTCTAAGTACACAGGACGGATCACGCCTGCAGCGGTTTCCCATTTGACATGAAAAAGACCCCCGGCTGAACCGGGGGCCCTTCATTAGCTGATTCAAAGTATCTCTATACGACACCCTGAGCCATCATGGCGTCCGCAACCTTGCGGAAACCGGCTGCGTTCGCACCGAGAACGTAATTATCAGGTTCTCCGTACATTTCGGCAGCAGCTCTGGCCTGGGCGTGAATGCTGATCATGATGTTATGAAGTTTTGTGTCGACTTCCTCACGGCTCCAGGTCGAGAACGTGGCGTTCTGGGCCATTTCCAATCCGGAGGTTGATACGCCGCCGGCGTTCGCGGCCTTACCCGGACCGTAGAGGACTTTTTTATCGATAAAGATGTTAACACCATCAGGCACAGTGGGCATGTTGGCTCCCTCGGAAACGAGGAATACGCCGTTGTTGATAAGATTCTGTGCATCCTTCGCATTTATCTCGTTCTGGGTGGCACTCGGGAATGCGCAATCAGCCTTGTGATTCCAGAGCGGGTTGTAATCGAGTTCGGCATCAACAGCAGTGTATATCGCTTTGGAGTACTTCTCAGTGTACTCACTTATCCTGCCCCTGCGGTTGTTCTTGAGGTCCATAACGAAAGCAAGCTTGTCAGAGTTGATACCCTCTTCATCGTAGATGTAGCCGCCGGAATCTGAGAGAGTGACAACTTTGGCACCGAGCTGGATGAGTTTTTCAGTCGCGTACTGAGCAACGTTTCCTGAACCGGAGACGAGACATATTTTGCCCTTGTAATTGTCGCCACGGGTCTTGAGCATTTCTTCACCAAAGTATACAGCTCCGTATCCGGTGGCCTCAGGCCTTATAAGGCTTCCGCCGTACTGAAGCCCCTTACCGGTAAGAACACCGCCCCATTCGTTTCTCAGTTTCTTGTACTGACCGAAGAGGAAACCTATCTCACGACCTCCAACACCTATATCCCCCGCGGGCACATCGGTGCTTGGTCCGATATGACGGAAAAGTTCGGACATGAAACTCTGGCAGAACTTCATTACTTCCATGTCGGACTTGCCTTTGGGATCAAAGTCCGACCCGCCTTTGCCACCGCCCATGGGGATGGTTGTAAGGGCGTTCTTGAAAACCTGCTCGAAAGCCAGGAACTTCAGGAT
>JAIOSX010000292.1 GCA_021107345.1 Candidatus Aegiribacteria sp. | reverse complement strand
ACTTTCCAGAGAAGTCAGGGAAGATTATGCAAACAGGGTTCCGGTAAAGAGAATGGGTCAGCCTGAAAATGTTGCTGATGCCGTGCATTTTCTACTTGATGATGTTTCTTCTTATATTACCGGGGTAGTACTTCCGGTAGATGGTGGATTGACAACGTGAGAAAGGAATATGAATATGTCTCTTGAAAGCCGTGTAACCGAGATCATAATTGACAAGCTTGGAGTAAAACCCGAGCAGGTAACAATGGAAGCCAAATTTGATACAGACCTTGGAGCTGACTCCATTGATCAGTACGAACTGATCATGGGCTTTGAAGATGCCTTCGGACTTCGAATTGATGAGGATGAAGCAACAAAACTTACCACGGTTGGTAAAGTTGTCGAGTATCTGAAAGAAAAAGACCTCGACAAGTAGCCGTTGATTCTAGTATATGGAACGCACCGCAGTCAATATACTGCGGTGCGGTACTGCAAGGATGCATTACTACTTAAGGACAGAGGACTAATTCTATGGAAAAGCGTGTTGTAATCACTGGAGCCGGTGTTATCGGGCCTATCGGCGAAACGGCTTCCGAAAACTGGAAGAACGCTGTATCCGGCAGATGTGGAATCCGGAGAATGACCATAGTTGATCCCGATAATTTCACAAGTCAGATAGCGGGAGAAGTAAAGGATTTCGACCCCCTGGATTACCTTGACAGGAAAGTGGCGAAAAGAACAGACAGGTACACGCAGTTCGCCATGATAGCAGCACGTGAAGCCTACAATGAGTCCGGTATTGAAAACAATATCGATCCTGAAAGACTTGGTGTTATCATAGGATCAGGCATCGGCGGTATAACAACTCTCGAGCGCGAGCATAAAGTTGCACTGGAACGAGGCGTAAGCAGGATCAATCCTTTCTTCTGCCCCATGATGATAAGCAATATCGCCGCCGGAAGAGTGGGTATTGATGTTGGAGCAAAAGGACTGAATTTTTCAACTGTTACTGCCTGTGCAAGCAGCGGTCACGCAATTGCAGTAGCAGTGGATATGATTAAACTCGGAAGGGTGGATGCCATCCTTGCGGGTGGGTCTGAAGCCCCGCTTACCCTTACCGGTGTTGGAGGGTTCTGCCAGCTCAAGGCACTTTCCACAAGAAATGACGATCCCCAAACTGCTTCCCGTCCCTTTGATCGTGACCGTGACGGTTTTGTTCTATCCGAGGGCGGCGCAGTTATCATGCTGGAAGAACTTGATCATGCTGTGCAACGAGGTGCTTCGATAATCGCTGAAGTATTAGGCTCCGGAATGACCTGTGACGCGTTTCATATAACGGCACCGGCTGAGAACGGGGAAGGTTCAGCAAGGGCAATGAAGCTTGCCATGCAGGATGCCGGGATAAAGCCGGAGGACGTTGGCTATATTAATGCCCACGGAACATCCACACTACTGAACGACATTAACGAGACAAAAGCTATAATAACGGCGCTTGGCACTGAGAAGGCTATGAGAACCCCTGTTTCCTCCACCAAGTCAGTTACCGGGCACATGCTGGGAGCAGCCGGAGCTGTTGAGGCGATATTCACCGCTTTTGCACTGAGGGACGGCATTCTGCCTCCCACCGCCACCCTGCAGAACCCCGGTGAAGGTTGTGACCTCGATTATATACCCGGAAAAGCAAGGAAAGCCGATATCATGTACGCCCTTTCCAATTCACTGGGTTTCGGCGGGCATAATGTAACGATTGCCTTGAAAAAGTACTCAGGAAAGTAATCTTATGACCGGTGATCCTCTGTCTGAAGCTGAGGAGATCCTGAAGTACCAATTCAGTAACAGCAACCTTCTGGCACGGGCACTCACTCATAGTTCCGTCATAAATTCAAACTCTCCCGGAAACGATTATGAGAGACTGGAGTTTCTGGGTGACGCCGTACTGGAACTTGTAACAAGGGAATATCTCCTGGCTGCATATCCGGATGAATCGGAGGGAGATCTGACCAGGCGGAAGATAAGGATAGTTCAGAAAGGTAATCTGTCAAAGCACGGCAGAAGGCTGGGTCTTGACAGTCTTGCTCATGTAGGCAAGAGTTTTGTGAGTTCCAATGGCGCAGTCGAATCTATGTCAGCGGATGTTGTTGAATCCCTGATTGGTGCTATGTACATTGATTCAGGACTTCAGTCAGCCAGGGAATTCGTTACAAGAGAGATTTTGAAGCAGTCAGATGATTCAGGCCCACTGCCGGATGCACGCAGTGAGCTGCAGGAATACTGTCAGGCAAAGGGACTGAAGCTTCCTGAATACTCCCTGACTGGACGGAGTGGTCCGGATCACAATCCTGTTTTCACAATGACAGTCAAAATTGAGGGAAAATACGCGGGGAGGGGAACCGGAACTACCCGCAGGGCAGCCCGTGGAAAGGCTGCAGAAAAGGCATTGAAAAAACTCGAGAGGATGGTTTAAAGTGAATTATTATCTTTCTGAAGAATTGAATGATTTAAAGGAGCTCTGCGCGAAGATAGCGGAGAAGTACATTCTTCCTGTCCGCGCGGAGTTGGACGAGGAGAACAGGTTTCCCCGTGAGATTATTAAGGTAATGGCCGATAGTGATCTTTACGGCATCTATATTCCAGAAGAATACGGGGGCTTTGCAGAGATGTTCGGTGGCGGTTCCATGGCTCTCACTGTGGCAACCGAGGAACTGAGTAAAGCCTGCGGCGGCGTTGCTGTTTCCTATGCGGCCAACGCCCTGGGGGCTATGCCGATTCTTATTTCAGGATCCGAAGAACAGAAAAAGAAATATCTTCCAGGTCTGGCATCAGGAGAAAAACTTGCGGCGTTCGCTCTCACAGAGTCTGAAGCCGGAAGTGATGCCGGAGGAGTGAAGACAAAAGCTGTAAAAGATGGAGACAGCTACGTACTCAACGGAACCAAGCAGTGGATTACAAACGGCGGTGAAGCGCAAATATACACGGTTATCGCCCAGACCGATCCATCCAGAGGAACAAGGGGCCTTTCTGCCTTTATAGTCGAAGAGGGTACTCCCGGATTCAGCTACGGGAAAAAAGAGGACAAGATGGGTATAAGAGCATCCTCGACCATGGAATTGATCTTCGAGGATTGTCGGATACCTGCTGAGAATATTATTGCAAGGGAAGGCCATGGATTCCTTGTAGCCATGAAAACCCTGAACAAATCCAGACCCGGAGTAGCGGCACAGGCCGTCGGTATAGCACAGGG
>JAIOSX010000243.1 GCA_021107345.1 Candidatus Aegiribacteria sp. | reverse complement strand
TATATGTTTACTCATTTGTTTTCCTCACATAATGATGATCGAACAGATACTGCTTAATCCCACTTCAGGTTATCCTCTGTCACTCCGTCCAAACCCACCCCCGGTACTATCGGTGCTCTGGCTGAACGATTGCATTTACGCCGTCCGTTCCAGCAAATCGCTGACCGTCATTCCTGCTCCAGCAGACTCCGCCAGGGAAGGTCGAGAGTTGAAAGAGCGCAGCTATTTACCGTCACCTGTATCCGATTCATCGGGCAGTTCCCTTCGTTCACCGATGTATAGACCTCTCCCCGCGTGAGACCATCGTGGTCATATTTGACTATCAGGCCTGCTTCCTCCATGACTGATATTGTCTCTTCGACTTCAAACTGGCCCATTTCGTGGTGTTCTACCAGGTACTCTGTTCCCTCCGGAGTTTCAATGAGATGATGGAGATCAAGTGCTGAATTTCGCCTGCATAGTCCTTGCTGGCGTATAGTTTATTGTAGTATCGAGCTGTCTTTGAGTAAACGTTTTCCATTCGGTTCATCTCCAATAAATCCGGAGAGCAATCCAATTTCAGTAAAATAGTTAACCATCGGCATACAAGCAATCTTTCAGTGGAATAATGAGTTCCATCACCTGCAATCCTCCTCCCGCTTCCCGGGATAGATGTGTTTATGTATGTATGCCGTTCGGTGCAGTCGTCTGTTGTCTTGACATTGACCGGGCAGAGTTACAGACAGTATTATCAACTTGAGTAGAGGAATTAAGGAAAACAGGAAAGAGATGAGCGCTGTCGAAAAACAACTCCATAATATCAGAAAATCCAGTTTCCTTGTGATTGACCGGGTTCTTCCTCCGAAAACGAAGGGATAGATCATTGCCCTACAGGGAACAAGTTGCTGTAATGTTCACTGATGTAGTTGGTTTTACATCAATAATGGAACAATCGGAAAAAGAAGCCATGCGGGTTCTCTCTCAGAAGATGAGAGTCGTACGGGAACTTGTCACTTCTTGTGGGGGCCAATTAATTAAAGAAATGGGGGACGGTACTCTGAGCGTGTTCTCCTCGCCCCCTGATGCCGTTTCATCTGCACTGGATATCCAGGATAGCCTGGAGGATGAAAACTTCACAATTCGAATCGGAATTCACTGTGGCAGTGTCCTTTTCAAAGGTGATGATATCTTCGGAGACGCTGTGAATGTAGCTTCCCGACTTGAAAAGAAAGCCCCCGGTGGAGGAATATTAGTAAGCAGAGAAGTGCTTTCATACTTCAGCGAAAAGGACAAGCCCAAAACAATTAGTCTCGGGATGACAAGACTTAAAGGACTTGGACGACTACTTCAGATTCATTTTCTTGGTGGGAACAGCATTTCTCCCGAGAAAATACAAGATATAACCCCAATAAGGAAATCCGGACCGCTTGTACTCTCGGTTTTTCCTCTTGTAAACAAAGGCAGACCTGAAGACGAATTCTATGCTTATGGAGTTTCCGCTGACCTTCTCGGTGATCTTGCAAAGGCAAACTCCATATCAGTTGTGCCTGTAACATCTCTTCTCAGGGCGATGAAGAGCGGGGAAAGTAATGAAGACATCGCGAGAAGATTCGGATCCTCCATTCTCGTTAAAGGAACCATAGCGCGAACAGGCTCTCAGATGGAACTCTCCCTCACTCTTAAAGAAGTTGAATCAGATCGAACTGTATGGATGGACTCATGGGTGGAGGAGATAGATGATCTTCCTGCAATAAAGGGAAAGCTTGCTGATGGTATTCTGAAAGCCCTGGGCAAAGATCCGGATGAATATCCTGGAGTAACTGAAATCGAGGTTGAGTCAGTTTCAATCTATGAGAAGTATCTGCAGGCTCTTCAGCTCTGGCAAACCAAAAAGAACAAACAGGACATTCAGCAAACCAGATCCCTGCTGTATGAGGTAATTAACAGTGAGCCAGAAATGATTCCAGCTCGGGTGATACTCGGAGCAACCTACAGGGACTCTGGGGAATACGCTAAAGGTCTGGAAATATTCAAAGAAGCACAGGAGATCGCCGTGACTACAAACAATCCCTCTGATCTTCTTAAAGTAACAACCAGTATAGGTATTCTACACTGGATGAAAGGTGATCTTAAAAGTGCTCAGAGTACATACACAGAGGCGATGCAACTGGCAAAACAGCTTCATAACAAGAAAGAGGAAGCCAACCTCTTGAATAACATCGGCTTACTTAATTGTGATCGCTCTCTCTTCGACGAGTCATTAGCTGACTTACAGAAAAGTCTGAAGATCTCTACCGATCTGGGATTGCGGGCAGCCCAGGCAAATACCCTCTGTAACATCGGACTTGCTTACTGGCGTCGCAGTGACGGTGTAAAGGCCATTGAGTTCTATGAGAAATCACTGAATATCGTCAGAACAATTAGAGACCAGGCCGGAGAGGCAAATCTGCTTCGCAACTTGGGCATCATTTTCAACGATCGTGGTGAGATAGAAAAGGCATACAGCTTTAATGTTAGAAGTATGGAGCTGTCAAGGGTACTGGACGACAAATCCGGAATGTCCAGAGCACTGAATAACATGGGAAATGCAATGCTTATTCTTGGTCAGAATGAAAAAGCTGAGGAGTACTATTCAGAGGCATTATTACTGGCGAGGCAAATAGGTCTGCGAAACATTGAAGGAATTATTCTGGCAAACTGTGCCCTGCTGAAGATACAGATGAACGAAATCCTCGCTGCAAAAAAATACTGCGAAACTTCACTTGGAATCAGCCAAGAAGTAGAAGACCGATTTGGGATTATGGAGAATAGTGATATGATGGCTTCAATTCACATAATCCTCACTAACTACAAAGAAGCATCCAATCTTCTCCAAAATGCTTTGGAGCTCAGTGACAAGTATCAGATCAGTCGCAATACTGCAACCATTAGAACAGGTCTTGCCCTTTCCCTTGTTCTAAGTGACAGCTCAATCGATGAAGTCCTGATACACCTCCGGAAAGCGCAGAGTGCTGAAATTGAGGATGTAAAGTCTCTTCCCGATATTTATTGGAAATGGTCAAGGATATGCGCTGATATTGCTGAGAACACCGATCTTCTACCAGGTGACAGTAATAAATATCGTGAAGAAGCAGAAAAATGGAAAAAGGCGGCAAAAGATGAACTCCTCCGTGTTGCGGACAGGATTCAGTCAAATGAATTCAGACAGTCATTCCTCAATCAGATCCCACTGCATAGAACTATTCTAAACTCGTCACCGCTTGTAGCCGAATCTCTTTAGAAGCTCAAATAAATAGCCTACGTCCATATTTATAGTTCAGGTGCGTTCCTCAAGGCTTCGGCAAGGTATTCGAACTCGGCATCACTATTATAGAGCTGTGCTGAGAAACGCAGGAACCTTCCGGGGGGATTGGAAGTGTGGGTCACCGGGATCTCAATATGCTTTTCCTTCAGCAGCCAGGTCCAGAGGGAATCTAAACCTTCTGGGTGAGGTAACCCTGAGGGAGTCATGTATGGAAGTATCACAGCACCCATTGAACCAAGCATATCGTGAGGACATGTGGGCTGCAGTCCCAGCTTTCTCGAGATCATCTCACCGGCACGTACGGCCTTCTCATGATTCTCCTTCATTATGCCTCTCCAGCCTCCGGGATGCAGCTTTTCCAGATAATCGATGGTGAAGGGTATGGTCATTCCGGGAGTGGGATCGATCGTACCGTTCCAGAAAAACTCAGCTTGAAAATCGGACAGATCAGTGTTGAAGTCAGAGGCAAAATGGCTCATTACAGCAGGACGGAAACCATCCTGCCTGTCAGGCCTGACGTAGAGAAAGGCTGCGGTTTTTGGGACGCACATCCACTTGTGGCAGTTTCCCGCATAGTATGCAGCTCCCAGTTCTGCAAGATTCAGCGGAAGCATACCGGGGCCGTGCGCTCCGTCAACAAGCACATCTATTCCGAGTATGTCCAGCTTTTGAACGAGTTCATCGACGGGCAGTATCATACCGGTTGGACTGGAGACATGATCAACAAGCACGAGAACAGTTCTGCCGGTAACCTGTGACATGATCGAATCGATAACCTGATCGGGGCCGGAGACGGGGACATCGATGGGTACCTCTACGATCTTTGCTCCGTTCCTTTGAGCATAGAACTGAAGGGCATTGCTGGATGCGAAATACTCCTGGCCTGTTGTTAAAAGTTCGTCCCCGGGATTCAGCCGAAGGTTCGAAAGTACAGTATTCACGCCTGTTGTCGCGTTGGGAACGAGTACTACAGAACCCGGAGATGCTCCGGTGAAGATCTCAAGCTTTTCCAGGATACCGGGAAGGGCAGGCATGTACTTCCTGAGTAAGAAATCAACGGGTTGCTTATCAAATTCATCAAGGAGGTATTTGCGGTAATTGCTAACCTCGACGGGACAGGCCCCGAAGGAACCGTGATTCAGGAAAACGGTGTCCTCACAGATATTCCAGTAAGTTGCGAATTCGCTTCTCAGTTCTTCAGGATTCAGTGTGATGAATACCTTCCGGTAAGCGTAATTTCTTCTAGAATATGACCTTCCATTACATCCATGACATCATGATAAGAAGCTCCACCGGGAAGATCAAGTTTAGTATTCAGGGCGTAAAGCCTGAAGACAAGTTCCTGAATCGGCATGCCGTTCTCGGGACCATCCCAGCCGACTCCTCCGAAACTGTTTACTCCCTGCAGAGTACCGTCATGTGAAACATTTTTGTGTGGCTGATTTCCGTAGATCGTATTGGCTTTGGGCGGAATGTTGTACATCACCCAGTGGCAGTAAACCTTATCGGTATTCGGATCTGTGCAGGTAACTATAAGTGCCAGGCAGGCGGTTCCCTTCGGAGGTTTCGTCCAGCCGATCGGAGGAGATGAATCGTTTTCGGATCTGGAATACCAGGGTGGGATATAATCGTTATCCTTAAAAGCGCTACTAACAATTCTAAAACTCATTATCGCCTCCCTATAAGGAACACAAACCATTTAATAATTATATGGTTCCCCAAGTATGACGCAAGGGTTGAAAAAGCCGCATTTTTTAATCCGGTTCGAGCCTCACCAGAACATCAACAACGCCAGGCCCGATCATACAAAGATTCCGCTCGACCTCCTTGAGTATGAAGAATGCCTCCGCAAGGGGCATACGCCCGTCAACCACGATATGCATGTCAGCCTGGATACCATCTCCCTGATATCTTGTCCTGAGATTGTGAACATCCGCAACCCCATCCACAGATAAGGCGATTCTCCTCAATTCCTCTATTATCTCAGTAGGAGCAGCAGTGTCCGACAACTGCCACATAGCAGATTGAAAGATATTGATTCCCAGTTTTAGAATGAAAATTGATACGAAGACTCCTCCAATACCGTCCAGAACTACAAGCGAATGATCAATCCTTGCGGCGAGCACCACTACTGCTACCGGAATCGAGCTGACAGCATCGGATCGCTGATGCATCGCGTTGGCGGCGAGGGCGGGGGATTTTAGTTTTCTGCTCGTTCTTAACGTCCATCTTGAGAGAATTCCCTTAGCAAGAATGGCTGTCATAGCCACTGCAAAGGCGGGCCAATCCGGTGGTTTTACGGGGGGATTCATTATGGCACCGAAGGACTTCCATGCGATGTAAAGACCTGTAAATATTATGAAAAGCCCGATGAATCCGGCTATAATGGTCTCTATTCTTGCATGACCGTGTGGATGATTCGCATCGGATGGTTTTGTCCAGAACTTCGCTCCAATCAATATGGCCACATCTGTGACGCAGTCGGAAAGGCTGTGTACACCATCCGCCACCAGAGCATGACTGCTGCTAAGAATCCCTCCAGCAAGCTTGAAACCGGACAGAAATACGTTAAGTATTAATCCTGCCAGTGTAATCCTTGTGGTTCTTCTGAGAACTTCGTTCTCCCCGAATCCATTCATGTGGTACTTACGATCCCTATATAAGCGGTGTAGAAACTGACACCGTTGAGATAATCGTCGACTGTAATGGATTCTCCTTCGGAATGAAGTGCTCCAAGGCCTTCTTTTCCGAGGTGAACAGGCTCAAACCTGTACACGTTATCAGCTATTTTGCAGTAATGTCTTGAATCGGTGGCTGCCGGGAAAATGCCAGGCACAACCGGGATACGCGGCCAGATTCCCCGGACAGCTACTTGTATGGCTCTGTACTCCTCCGTATCCATTGAAGCAATACCGGAGGGTTCGTGTATCTGATCCGTATCCTCATACCTTACATCTACTCCTAATGGTTCCGCTATGCTCCGTACATGGTTATAAATGTCACTCGAATGATCACCGGGTATCGCCCTGAAATTCACAAGGGCAAAGGGTTCCGCGGGAATGATGTTCTCTTTGCTGCTGCCCCGGATCATGGTTATGGCTGTTGTAGTTCTTACAAGAGCGTTTCCCGAAGGCCATTTTTCAATGATGCGCATCATCTCTCCGGAAGTCGGTATGCGATCACTGATCATCACGGATTCCCTGAACATCTCTGATGTTGCCTGAAGCATTTTTTCTACAGGGCTGCAGAGCTTCACAGTCAACTGATTTTTTTCAAGTTCAGCCAGACACCTGCAAAGGCTGCCGGCCGCAGTATTGCGGTCCGGAACCGAAGCGTGCCCCTGAACTCCCTGAGCTGCCAGCCTGAGGGTGAGGTATCCCTTCTCCGCAAGGCCTATAACAGCTACGTCCCTCTTCATCCAGGGGTAACTGTAGATGTATCCGCCTTCGTCAAGCACCGAACTCAGGGATATACTTCTATCCGTGAGAACTCTGACTATTTCAGCAGCACCACTATTTCCACCAACCTCCTCATCATGCCCGAAGGCAAGAATCAGTGTCCGGTCCGGTTTGAACTCTCTTTCAAGGATATCCTCGCAAGCCTGAAGCATGGCGGAGACTCCAGCTTTGTAATCGATAGATCCCCTTCCCCATATCCTTCCGTCCCTGATAGTGCCGGAGAAAGGAGGTTCAAGCCACTTTTCACCATCCTCAGCGGGAACCACATCCAGATGGGCGGTAAGCATGAAGGGTTTCAGCAATTGATCTGCGCCCTGAAGCGTATAAAGAAGGCTTCCGTCGCCAATGGTTTCTCTTCTGAAATGTCTGTGCACCTGCGGGAAGGCCTTTATCAGATATTCAGCAATCTCACTGAAGGGCTTCTTATCAAAGATTTCTCCTGGCTGTCGGGATACGGTCCTGTATCGCAGTATTTCAGAGAATATCTCAAGTTTCTGCCGGTCGGTCATTCAGAAACCTTTCCGGGAATCCCATGTATACAGATCCAGACTGTCCGGTTCATCAGTAAAGTCGGTACTGATCCATTGAACTGAATAAAACAGGATCAGTCAGAAAGCGCAAAAACACTTAAGGAGAATCCTTCATAACGGAGGCTATCGATAGCTAAAGGAGTAATCCTTCTCATTATATCAACAGCATCACCAAGGCTGTACGCGTCATAATCGAACAGGGTGGCAACCTGAATCCTGCGTCCATCATAATCCTCCCTCTCCAGACGTTGGGATACTGTACGGATCAGATCATTCAGCTGGTTGTCGGAGAACTCAGATGTAGTAACAGCAACGTCGTACTGTATACTGAATTCCTCCACACTGCCCCTCATCATCTCCGGAGTGAAATAGAGTTTAACGAGAACGGGGGAGGATATGGAGTCTACACTTGACTCCTCTATCCTGATAATTGACGCTGAGATAAAGTTGGTCTCGGTGCTGTCGGTCCAGACACATAACCTGTCTATCTCCAGAGGATTGAATTCCCGCTGACTGATTTTCTGGATAATGAAGGTAGCCGCGGGTCTCAGAGGAACAGGCCAGCTTCCAAGAAATGATACTGTGGAACCTACAGGTATGACTGTCATGTCGACGTTTGATCTTGGTAGAGCTCGTGAAGCGCTGTCGTTCATAACATAGACTATATCCGAGGAAATGAGAGTCGCAATGGGATCTACAGGGATTTCCTCAACAACTTCCTCAAAACGTTCCCTTTCTGGAAGCTCCGGCGTATACTCGGACCTATTAAAAACGTGTGTGATAACAAATGCTACGGTAAGCCCGGCGAGGGCTACAAGAACAGCTATCATCGGCGTGTTTCCTCTTGCCGGAGGGATTTTAAATTCAGTTCTCTCCTGGAAATGAACGGGCGTTCCAAGTTTGCTCTGAAGGGCGCTACGCTTTGTTTCCAGGGAATCGTTTTGATTTGAAAGCTCAAAACCACAATTCTTACATTTACCCGTATCCCGGACATCGTTATCATGTCCGCAGCATCTACAGATCATTGATACACCTCCAGAAACAATTCATATACACATTGAAGCCCATTTTACACAGACTTTAAACTCATCTAGGGCTGATCTATCGATAACGAATCAGAGTAGATGAAACTGTCGACAAATCCCCTGTCAATCTCAATATGATATACAGAACGGAGACTGTCTACAAGTCCGGATATCACTTCCTCCTCTTCCATTGAACGAAAGATTGCCAGTAACTGGTCCTGTGATTCATCAAAGGACGCTATGTGTTCCGGTCTTATTTCCGTTAATTCGAACAACAGTACCTGTTCAACCGAAACAGAACAGGTGACAATCTCATACATTTCAGCATTGAAGAGCATCTCGTTCCATGGAGACGGTATATCAGATGCAGTCATGGGTCTTGTTATTACAGACTCTCCGGGAGCAAGGATGCTCTGGACGATTGTCAGTTCCTCAATCATCGAAAAGGGATCACCACCGGACTGCATAACCTGCTCCAGCAGATCCATCTGTCCCTCTCCAACAGCACCTATTGTCTTAAATACTCTCTCTTCCGGGATAATAAGCGAATCCTGCTCAACTTCGTAGATCTCCATCAGTATCTCTTCGGTTGGAATCAATCTCGGTTCTATAACCTCCGTGTGATAGAAATCAAGCACCTGATTACCAAAACGCTGATCCAAATATGAAACAACGTCAGGCAGTGTATCCATACCCAGTTTTTTCGCTTCCATTGCCATTATATCGTATAGACCGATAAGCAAACTGTATTCCTCAATCCATTCAGGATCACCGGGATCATTGTAGGCTATCGTAGGAAGGTTCCTGATATTTTCAACGAAAGAGTAGAGTGTTCTTCCACCGCCAGTGAATGTATATGCGACCATATTCTCCTGCTCGGATGTAAAAGGCTCATAATTCTGGGCGTTCTCGGAGAAATGGCTGGCAATCAGTTCAGAAATACCTTCTGTTATCTGAAGATTGTTGACTGTTTTCAGGCTGTCAAAGAGTTCTTCCTTGTACGCCATCCTAAGCCTTCCGAGAATTCTCTGTGCGATAATATCTCTAATCTCTTCAATAGCAGGTATAGTGTCCTGGTAAGAACTGTCAATTCTAAGAAATCTCCAACCGGAATAGGATGAATCCAATGAGGATAACTCACCCATCTCAAGATCCCGAAGAAGCATGTAGTC
The DNA here is from genome assembly GCA_021107345.1 of Candidatus Aegiribacteria sp. The sequence goes on along the minus strand of JAIOSX010000243.1, from coordinate 1,214 downwards.
CCCCGGAAATGCCTCCATCATATCTACCGGTCCCAGAATTCCTCTGTTGATTGCCTCGCGGGTAATAGTCGAATACTCCTCAGCGAGATCGCCCATATTCTCATCATTGAGAACAAGCTGCTTCAGGCTGTCACAGAGTGCTCTTTCCCTGACAGTGATCGCAGTGTATACCACCATTGTGCCCATCTGAGAATAGTATTCCTCAACGGTATCCGGGGACAGTGTTATCTTCTGATCAAGTATCCATACTAACCAGTCATTCTGAAGTGTCTCTCTCTCCCTCTCGTAAAAGTAAAGCTCCATGGAGCGGGTTGAATCAAAACCTCTATCATGTGCATCCTGAAGTATCAGTAATCTGTTTATAAGCGTTTCCAGCTTCACATTAACCAAAAGTGAATCACCATTATACCGTCCAAGAACAGGAGCCAGTATATCACCCGTAATATTCCTGTCGCCTACTGCAAGTACGATTACATCATCATACTCGCCAACCAGAACAGCACCATCATTAATTCCAGCAGTGGTACTGGTATCTGGCTGGTTACCACACCCGGTGAGAATAATCAATACAGTCAACACAGCAATTTTGCGAATCATAGAAACCTCCAGTTACTCTTGTTCTTTTTCATTTATCGGCAAGTTATATTCAAGGAATCTAATGTAGTTTCTTCAATTATCAAGTCGAACGAATGGAGATCCGATTGAGTCTGCTGGTTCACATGCTTCTTATTCTGTCATTATCACTTAACATGCCTTCAGTACCATCATCATGGAGAACGGGCATTTATGCTGCAGATGCAAATACAGGAGAAATACTCTACAACATTAACGGTGATTCCTATTTCAGACCCGCATCTACAGTTAAGCTTCTGACCACCCTGGTAGCTTTGAAGGAACTTGGACCTTCGTACGTATATGAAACACGGGTAATGGCCGATACCGTCAACAGCAGGCTTTTCATACTGGGGGCCGGGGCACCCCTCCTGAGCGCGGAGCACATCAGGATAGTAGCCCTCGAAACCGCGGCTTCACTTGATCCGGGCTCCTCCTGGGATCTTTTCTGGGATACAGAAAGATTCTTAAGCGAATCACACTGCCCCGGTTGGGATACTTCAGACTGGAGCAAAACCTATTGTCCACCAATTGAGGGTCTCTCGGTTGGAGATAATATTCTGCAGCTGATAATCTCCACTAAAGGCAACACAACAAGAATC
>JAIOSX010000342.1 GCA_021107345.1 Candidatus Aegiribacteria sp. | reverse complement strand
TAAACGTTTCAGTAGGATCGCAGGAAAGGGTGGAAGTGAGTTTTGTTCTTTCCCATGTGGGAATAGAGGAGTCCGAAGTTGAATTAGAGGGAACATTCACCGTCTTCCCAAATCCATCATGGAAATCCTGCAGTTTCTCTATCCCTGAGCAGGGGGTTGGAGGAACCGTATCAATTTACGATATTACAGGCCGTTCCATAATGGTTCATGATGTTTCTCCGAAAACCGATAGATTCGTATGGAACCTGAGGAATACCGATGGTTCTGAAGTTCCTTCCGGAATGTATATTGCTCGATTTTCGAGCGGAGCTTGCATCTGGACAGCAAGAGTAATCGTAAACAGATAGCTAGTTATTGAAAGGTTCAAAATATGGCACATAAGAAATCATCAAGCAGTTCCAGAAACGGCCGCGACAGCGCCGGCAGAAGACTCGGCGTAAAGGCTGCTGCCGGGGAGATGGTTCCCGCTGGAACTATCATACTGCGACAGCGTGGAACCAGGATACATCCGGGAGTAAATGTGGGAAGAGGAAACGATGATACACTCTTTGCAAAAGCGGATGGCAGGATCAGATTCCACAAAATGGGTGGGAGAAAGGTTGCATCTGTAGTTCCAGAACAGATTTAACCTCGCTCTATGAAAGTTCAGGCTGATTTACTTCTGACAGATATTGGCGAACTGGTCACAATGGCCGGTTCGCCTGGTCTTCGAAGAGGCGAGGCTGCAAAAGAACTTTCCATCATCCCAGACGGTGCACTCGCTTCCTTCCGCGGTAAAATAGTGTGGACGGGAAAAACCCGGGACATCCCCAACAGTGTACAACTTATTGATAAAGGCTTTGAAATAGATGTCACTGGTAAAGTGATCACCCCGGGTTTCGTTGATTCGCATACTCATCCTCTTTACTCTGGTACCAGACAGGTTGAATTCGCAATGCGGGCAATGGGAGCGGATTACGAGGACATTGCCTCTGCAGGAGGAGGTATACTCAACAGCGTCAACAGAACCAGACAGGCTTCACCTGCGGACCTTGAGGATACCCTTCTGAAGCACCTTACAACCATGCTTCTCCTAGGAACAACCACGGTTGAGGTAAAGAGCGGCTACGGTCTTGACCTTGAGACGGAGATCAGATGCCTTGAAACAGTTTCAAAACTGGCTGAATACTGGCCACAGACCATTGCCAGAACATTCCTGGGAGCTCATGAAGTCCCCCTGGAGTATAAAAACCGGTCAGATGAATACATCCAGTATCTCATCGAAATAGTATTACCCGTAATAAAGGCCAGAAAACTTGCGGAATTTGTGGATATCTTCTGCGAAAAGGGTGTATTCACAGCGGAACAGTCAAGACATTACCTTCAGGCGGCAAAGGCTATGGGATTCGGCATCAGGATACACGCTGACGAATTTCATGATACGGATGGAGCTTCAGTAGCTGTGGATACAGGCGCTCTGAGTGCGGATCATCTTCTTTCCATTTCTGACAGGAATATCAGGAAGATTGCCGAAAGCAGCACAGTGGCTACACTGTTGCCAGGAACAGCACTCTTTCTGGGTAAGCCCTTCCCGCCAGGAAGAAAACTTCTTGATGCAGGCGCGGCTGTCGCAATCGCAACGGACTTGAATCCTGGCAGCTGTTTCTGTGAATCGATGCCGCTCATGATCAATCTCGCGGTGTGCCAGTGCGGCTTTACCATAGAAGAAGCGTTAACCGCAGCCACAGCGAATGGTGCCGCAGCCCTTGGAATGGGTGATTACAAAGGCACTCTTGTTCCAGGGATGGATACGGATATGATAGTTTGGGAGCTTGATGATTATCGTGGTATTGCTTATCACATGGCAATACCTGATATTGATGATGTGGTTGTCGCAGGACAACTCATTTCCAGTATGTTTGAGTAGTATCCACAACAATGTGGTGCAAACAGAGGATGAATGATGATAGATATTGAACAGCGTCGGAAGGTTCAGGACCTTATTCAAGATGGCAAGTACGAAAGTGCCGAGAAAGTCCTGAACCGTATAATCAACGAAAACCCCGATGAAGCTTCAATACTTAATACACTGGGTGACGTACTTGTTAAGCTGGATCGTACTGAAGAAGCCCTTGAAAATTTCGGAAAAGCGGGTCAGCTTTATTGCGCCAACGGTCTCCACTCTGCTGCACTTTCAGTTGCAAGAAAAGCACTGAGAATGAACGAGAAATTCTCCGAAGCACATTTCATCAAGGCGTTAAGCTTTGATAAACAAGAAAAATTCGAAGATGCAAAGAAGGAATACCTTCTTTACCTTAAATCAAAACCTTCACTTAAGGAACCTCCTGTACTCCAGTCATGCCATGCCATGACCAGGCTTGACCCGGGTGATAACAAATGGGTAATTCGTTTTGCCAAGGTAGCCTCGGCAAACGAGAATGAGGTTTTACTGAAACTGGCGATTGAAATCGCCCGCGACAGAAATATTAAGGAAACAGGTCAGCTTGAACTGATGCTTAAAAAGCTCAACAAGAAGCTTGACAAAGGCACAATTAAACCCAAATCTAAACCGAAGCCACCTCCGCCTGAAGAGAAACCTGTCGAAAAAGCCGTAACTCCTCCTGAAGAAGTACCTGTCGAGAAAACCGTAACTCCTCCTGAAGAAGTACATCTCGAGAAAGCCGTAACTCCTCCTGAGGAGATACCTGTCGAGAAAGCCAAAACTCCTCCTGAGGAGATACCTGTCAAGAAAGCCAAAACTCCTCCAGAAGAAATACCTGTTGAGAAAGCCGAAACTCCTCCTGAAAAGAAGCCTGCCAGGAAGACAAAAACAAAAAAGGTTGATAAAACTCCTCCTTCAACTATCATCGATGAAGTGGAATTTGAGGATTCCGACTTCATAGAACCACTTGATGATGGAGACGATGGCGGGATATTCTCCATTGAAAGAAAAAGGATAGGTGAATACTTCATCGCGGAAGGACTTCTTGAAGCACCCGATGTTCTAAGAGCCCTTGATATCCAGAAGGATACCGATAACGACCGAAAGCTGGGCGACATCCTGGTAAGCATGAACCTGGTTTCTGCCAGGCAGCTTCATGAAGCCCTTTCCCTCCAGGTTGAGGACATGAGAAGCAATCTTGACAGATCAAGGGGGGATGGACTGGGTTATGTTGAACTTGGCAACCTTCTTCTGGAAGTCGGTGATTTTTACGGTGCAATTGATTCGTATCTAAGAGCCTGTACTATCTACAGAGCCAATGAACGCGAGTATATGGTATTTGAGTTGCTTGAGGGTGTGCTTGACATCTGTCCTGAATCCCTCAGCGCTGCAAAGGAGATTGTTAGAATAAGAAAGGCCATGGACGTAGACGGTCAGGCCAGGGCATTCTACAGGCTCGCTGTGGCGTATCTGCTCAACGACAGCCCCCATGAAGCACTTGCAGCACTTGAGAAATCAGTTTCTGTGGATTCCAGTTTCGAGATGGCCAGAACACTCATGGACGGTATCCGTCCGGGGCTTGCCGACAGTGATGATTACGCGGATATAGCCATGATCCTGGCTGATATCGACCGCAAATTCGACAAGAATTCCGCAAAGGCTCTGGCAGGTATTATCAGGGAATTTCAGGAGGGTATTGAAACAGCAGTTCCCATCGATGATTTCAACACGCATTACGATCTTGGAATAGCGTACATGGAGATGGGTCTGTTCAGAGAATCACTATCAGAGTTCGAACAGGTTCTAAAAAGTCCCGATTTCAGAATGAAAGCCAGAGAAATGCTTGGAAGATGCTGCCTTAGCCTGGAACGATTCGATGAGGCTGAAGACCACTTCAGAAAGGGGCTTTCTACCACAGCCGGAGATCTGAGATCATCCGTTGGATTCCATCTTGCCATAGCGGACGTTTACAGAGCTACAGGCCGGAATTCTCAAGCGGATAAGGAACTTGCAGCTGCTGCTAAACTTGATCCGGAAATGGTCAAGGTACAGCGCTCACTGGTGTAACATTTGCTCGAGATACTCTGTGTAACTCCGGGGTCTCCCGCTTCCGCTGCAGGATTCAGAAATATTGACAGACTTGTTTCATGCAACGGCAGTCCTCTGAATGACTGGATCGATTTCCTTTACAATGCAAACGGTCTATTCATTACTCTGATATATACAAGGGGTCCACTTATCAGAAGTATTACAATTCGTCGTAAATCCGGTGTTGACTGGGGTTTTACATTCCAGGGCCAGGAACCGGCCGTATGCAGAAAAAAATGCATATTCTGTTTCGTTGACCAGCTGCCCTGTGATGTCAGGCCATCCCTTAAGGTAAAAGATGACGATATCAGGTACTCTTTCCTCCAGGGAACATATGTAACCCTTGACAGGGATGATACTGAATATGCCATTCGCAAACACCTGTCACCACTGCACATATCAGTTCACGCAACTGATCCTTCGGTAAGGGGAAGAATACTTGGAACAGGCAGGGAAGAACCTGTAATACCCATGCTTGATAAACTCTCCAGAGCCGGAATCAAAATGGAAACTCAGATAGTAGTGGTACCCGGATTGAACGACGGGGAACAGCTTGACAGAACTCTGGAAGATCTTCTTTCAATACCCTCCGTCATATCAGCTGGAGTTGTACCTGTCGGGCTGACGAAATACAGGAATGGACTGCCGGAGATCAGGCGTCCTTTTGAACCTGAAGCCCTCCGGGTTGTAAACCAATGCAACGTGTGGAGGAAGAGGGCCATGAAAACCCGCGGAAACGGCTGGGTATACCCATCTGATGAATTCTTCATAATGGCCGGACTGGATATTCCAGATGTGTCCTACTATGAGAGTTGCTCGCTCAGAGAAAACGGGATTGGGCTACTTGCTGATCTGATGGATATATCGGGAAAAATATTCACAGGAAAGGGAGCAGTGTGTACGGGAACACTGGCTGCCCCCTTTCTGAGACGGGTGTTGAATGGCAGTGATTACTATGTGAACACTGTCGAGAATACTTTTCTTGGGCCTGAAATCGGTGTGGCAGGTCTTCTCTCAGGGGCAGATATTGTAAGATCTGTTAAGGAGCTTCCGGATTCATATAATACTGTGATACTGCCGGGTGTAATGTTCAATCATGATATGATTACGCTTGATGATCTTACTCCCGAGGAAATAAGTCGATCAACCGGTAGAGAAGTTCTTGTATCAAGGGATCTGGAGGAACTGGTCTGACATGATAACCCTGCCTGTCAATGTTGTTTTTCTGATATTTCTGGGGATACTCATGATAATGGAGATGTACAGAAGAAACAAAATTACATACGAAAAAAGGATCAGAGAACTTGAGAATAAACTCAAGCTGGTTAAAGAAGAGCTTGATGAGCTTGTTAAACTGAAATCGGAAATGCTCTCACGGATCGGGATATCCCTGCGAAAACCACTGGAATCAGTGCGGGAAACAGCCATAGAACTTTCCAGACCCCTGGACAGGTCACCGCTTGTTAAGGAACAGCTTGCAAGACTGACTACTGAAATCGAGGAAATCGAAAATTTTCTTAACGTGATGAAAGAACTGGCAGCTCTTGAGAACATGGACCTTACCGATAAATCGCAATTCCCGGATGGAGCGGAATCATCCGAAGTATCCCTTGATGAACTGCTGTTTGAAACACTTAACGAATGGAATGATCTATTCGCAGCCCGGGGAGTATCCCTGGCAATATCAATGGATGAAAACGTCCTCGTTTCAGGAAGCAGGTACTATCTTAGACATGCTCTTGACAATATTCTGTCTGAGATATCGCGTATCACGAGTCAGGGCTCACTGATTCACATAATGCTTACCGGAGGGTACGATTCCGTAAGGCTGACAATCGTACATAAGGGTGAAACGCAGAGCAAAACAAAGCAGTCAGCCTTTGGAGTGGAACTGGCACGCCAGATAGTAAGTGCCCACAGGGGATGGCTCACAGGCGAGACAGCCACAGGTCAGTATGACATTGAATTTCCCGGGTTAAAAAGCCATAAGGAACTATAAATGAAAAGCAGCATTTTTAGAAAATATGACATCAGGGGCATATTCCCCGACGATCTCGATAGAAGTACGACTATCATGCTGGGGAAGGTCCTCGGTTCAATCGCGCAAAACCGTATCGCTGTAGGCAGGGATTGTCGAGAATCCGGATCCATGTTAATGGAATGGCTTGCTGCTGGAATTCGTTCGACCGGATGCGATGTTATCGATCTTGGTGTACAGACGACACCTATGACGTATTTTGCAGCGCACACCCTGAATACTGACGTTACAGTGATGATTACCGGCAGTCATAATCCTCCGGAATACAATGGTTTCAAAATAATGTTCGGACTTGATACTATATACGGCGATTCAATTCAGGATATCAGAAGGAGAATGGAAAACCTCCCCGACTCAATTGATGTTTCCCTGGATTCCAATCTTCAGAAGGTTACAGTAAGGAAACCATATCTTGAAAGGCTTCTGGGAGAGTTTTCACTTGACAGGTCACTAAGGGTCGCAATTGATGCCGGCAATGGAACCGGCGGTGATACAGCCGTTGAAGTTCTAAGAAATCTGGGTTGCAGGGTTATTCCCCTTTACTGTGATATGAATGGCGATTTCCCCAATCATCACCCGGATCCGACCATTGAGGAAAACCTTTCGGACCTCAGAG
>JAIOSX010000330.1 GCA_021107345.1 Candidatus Aegiribacteria sp. | reverse complement strand
CTGTTCCCCCAGTCATCTCCGATTAAAAGATTGTCCCTCAATCTTATGGACTCTGAAGACCAGTCAAAGAGGAATTCATCCAGGTATGGAGGAGGATTATCCGTTCTCTGTGAACAGTAGACTGCGGTTCCTGAAGAAACAACTGAGCCTGTATCCGGTGCCAGTAATCCCGTCGCGAGTTTCAGTACGGTTGTTTTTCCACAACCGTTGGCTCCCGCGAACGCAGTCCATCCTGAGTCGAGATTCAGGGAGACAGAGGTAACTGCCTGTTGAACGGAACCTGGATATGTGTATGAAATGTTGCTTAAACGAAGATATGTATGATGCATGAAAATCCTTTCTGAAAAACTGCCTGATACTGCTGTTTCAGAAAGAAATGTTCATGCTTCACCGCCCTGTGCTGGTTTATGTAAACAGTACACATATAACATACCTGTATCCAATGGCTGATACAACCCGAATCCATCACAGGAGGAAATCATTTAAGAGATAAGGCTTCGTCTTTTCCGGCAATGTATTCAGGGTAGAGCTTCTTCATGCATTCGGGACAAAGACCATGACTGAACTGGGCTTCTGAATGATCAGAGATATATGACTCGATCTGTTTCCAGTATCCACGGTCATCACGAATCTTTTTGCAGGAAGCACAGATCGGGAGCATTCCGCTGAGTTGTTTCACTTCAACAAGGGCAATTACCAGAGCCTCATTCGCCTTTACAAGCTCAATATTCCTGAGTCTGTAAATCTCCTTCTCTTTATCCTTCTTCTCTGTTTCGTACTGTACCTGCAGCTCACTTATTTTATTTATGTTCTCTTCAGTGAAGATTTCGTCATTCAGCGTCTTGTATTTCTTGTGATATTCCAGTGCCTTCCCGAAATCCCCTTTCTTCTCAAGAATGATTGAAAACGCTTGAAAACAGTCCCTTTTCAGATCAGGCACACCAAGCTCTTCTGCCAGGAGAAGTCCTCTCTCTGCATATTCAAAAGCCTCAAGAAAACGATCAACCATTGCATATATCTTACCTATCCTGATGAGAGTCTCGGCAGCTTCATGTCTATCTCCGGTTTCTTCCTCGATCTCAAGAGCTCTGAAGAAGGATTCCAGCGACTTGTCATATTCCTTGAGTTCCATTAATACACTGCCGATATTGATCAGAGAGCTGGAGATTCTCCATTTTTCCCTCAATTTCTCTTTGATTTCAAGTGCTCTCCGGTGATATTCCAAAGCCTTTTCATATTGTCCTATAACCCGATAAATGTTTCCGGCATTGTTAAGTGCGACGGCAAGACTGTGCTTGTTATCGAGTTCTTCAGTAATCCTTATGGCTCTGTTGTGGTACTCCAGAGCCCTGTTAATGTCATTGACGGATTCGTAGACGAGTCCGATATTGTTCAGTATTGCCGGGATACTCGCGTTATCTCTAGAGTTTTCAGAGATATTAAGAGCTTTCAAGAAACACTCCAGAGCCTGATCGAACTTTGCCAGTCTCCAGTACGTTACGCCAATAATGTTGAGAGCGGAAGATCTGTCTTTATCATCATTGATTTCATCGGCGATTTCGAGTTTTCTGAAGCCATAGCCCAGAGCAGCCTGATATTCTCCAAGACACTGGTTGGCCCAGCAGAGTTCATTCAATATTGCGGATTCCAATTCACTATCATCAGCATCTCTAAGCAATTCCAGCCCTTGCTCTCCAAACTCAACGGCTTTTCTGGGATTAATATCCCTCAAAGCTTTAGACAAATCCTTCAGTATCTTGATACGTTTCAGTCCATTTGTTCCAGGAAGCATTTTCTCAAGAACTTCAGAGATCTTTTTTCTATTCGAATCGGTCATATCAACCTGTCATGTTATGAGAGTAGAGTCCTTTCGAGTGGTATACAAAGCACTTCATTAAAAAGCTAAGACCGACTCATCTTTGGTTCAAGGACACCCTAAATGTCTACCCGTAAAGGAGATGGTGAGATTTTAGCATTTCTCTTCCCCTTTACATCTGTCTCTTCACATGGGAACAATGATACTGCTTAAAATACTTCCTGGTCAATGTCATTGCTGGTAAATATCCGCAGGAATAAAGGATCACTTCCGCCGTAAAATGACCGTAACCTCTTCAGGAGAATCATGAAGTCCGGTGATTGCGCTTCAGGATAAGAGCTTCCTTTCTATTTGCAATGAATTACCTTATCATTTAGCTTAGGTTTTCGTAACACTACTCGATATTCAAGGAGTCGGAATTGTGAATGATATCATTACTGCATTCAAAAATGTTTTGACCAAAGCTCAAGAGCTTCACGTGTCCGATATCCATCTCTGCGTGGGTACTCCATGGAAATACCGTCTCAATGGTCAGATCATTCCCATAAAGAACCTGCCAATCCTTAAGTCATCCGATACGGAAACCATAGTCCGACATATCGTTCTGTTGTCCAAGAATGTTCTGGGGCAGGATGTGGACAATTTCATCCAGCTTCTCCGGGATTTCGACTGTTCCTACTCTCTACAGGGGATATCCAGATTTCGAGTTAACATCTGCCGTCAGAGGGGTACGTTCTCCGTAGTATTGCGAGTTATTCCCTTTGAAACGCCAACCATCGATAAACTCGGTCTACCCTCCATGATCAAGAACATCTCGATGGAAAAACGGGGATTGATCCTGGTCACGGG
>JAIOSX010000192.1 GCA_021107345.1 Candidatus Aegiribacteria sp. | reverse complement strand
TTGATTCAATGAAGCTCTGTGACAACATCATACTACTGGGAAGCAGAGAAGATGTTGTTGATATACTTCCCGCGTTTGATGTGTTTCTGATCACTTCCCGTACGGAGGGTCTTCCCAGAGCGCTTCTGGAATCCCTCGCAGCTGGAGTTCCTGTTGTTTCTACTGATGTAGGAGGAATACACGAACTGATCGGTGAGGGCCGTAACGGTTTTCTGTCCGATGAGGGTGATATAGACTCCCTTGTTTCCAATGTGATCAGAATCCTTGATTATCCTGACAGAATAAAGGAGATAATGTGTAATGTAGACAAAGATATTGAACCATTTTCTGCGATGAAAATGGTTGATGATCTTTATTTATTATATACACGAATACTACGTCCTTCATTGAATGTTATATTACTATGCGACGATGAACCTTTCAATATTCCAAGAACAATTGCGAAAATTATCAGGAAAAGACCCTTTAACAGATATACGATAATTTCTCTTAGCGGTCATGGTTCTCTAAGAAGACCTCTTTTAAATGTCAGACGATACATTTCTCTCTACGGCTGTTTCGGTTTCTTCATTCAACTGTTCAGATTCTCTTTAATGAAATTGTCCGGCAGGTTAATGCTTCCTACCCGGTATTCACACTCCCTCAGGCAAACCGCCAGACGGGAACACGCCAACTATTTAACTCTTGGCAGACTCAATAAGAAGGAATCAAGAAAATGTCTGAGATCGCTGGATCCGGATGTCTTCATTTCGATGGCATGTCCGCAGATATTGAAGAAGAAAACCCTTGCTATTCCGCGGCTGGGAGCCTGGAATGTCCATTCATCTCTTCTTCCACGAAACAGAGGAATGCTTCCAACGTTCTGGTCGCTATATCATGGTGATACACCGGGCGTAACTTTTCACGAGATGGTTCCCGAGCTTGATGCGGGTGGAATTCTTATCCAGAAGAGCCTGGACTCTTCAACAATAAGCAACTGTACTCTTCATCAGCTTCTGAGCAGAACAAAGAACCTCGCCGCAGAAGTAGTAGCTGAGGGCCTTGAGCTTCTTGAGTCAGGCACCTATACACTTCTTCCCAATCCACCGGAGCAAGCTACAACAAATTCATTTCCTGCAAGAAATGATATTAAGAGATTTCGTAATATGGGAGGAAGGATAACAGGCGTCGGTAAAGAACGTCCGAAAATTGCTATTTCATTCGATATGGAGGAATGGTTCCAGACATATGCGGCCAGTAAGTGGTATCCCGGCGAGAAATGGGATAAGTTGGACAGCAGGCTGGACTATGCACTTGATACAATTCTGCAGATCCTTGATGATCACAGGGCATATGCTACTTTCTTTTTTCTGGGCTGGATAGTTGAGCGTCATCCTGAACTCGTACGCAAAATTCTGCATAGAGGTCATGAGATAGGTTACCACGGCTACAATCATGTTGAGCTTACATCACTGACAAGAGAGGATTTCAGAAGAAATCTTGATAGGTTCTTAAACCTGCTCGATTCTCTTTCAATTCCGGCTCCTGTCGGATTCAGAGCTCCCAGTTTTTCAGTTAAAAACCATACATCCTGGGCAATTGACGAAATTGTCGCAAGGGGTTTCAAATATGACAGTAGTGTATATCCCATGTTCAAGCTGCGCTATGGAATACCGGAAGCACCTCAAAAGCCTTTTATCCTTAAGGGAGAGCGAAGTTCGATTATTGAGCTGCCTCTTGCATCATTGTCTGTTGCCGGGTTGAAGGTACCCGTGGCGGGTGGTGCATATCTAAGATTTTATCCGGGGATATTACATCGAGTTTTACTTCGATTTGTATCAAAATCCAATACTATACCAGTTCTGTACTTCCATCCATGGGAAATAGACTCTATGAACGTATCCAGCAGAATGAGCCTTTTTCAGAGAGTAAGGCAACATCATAACACCGGTATGAATACAGTTAAAAAACTACATCATTTACTTAGACTTTACAGGGGTATTTCATTAAGAGAGCTTGCAGAGGAAATAGAAGGATGTGACCTGAACGATTTCGTTTTATGAAATACCGTCTGAAGAAAGAAAATCAGACGGTATTATCAACTTGAAATTTCAGTAAGACTATGGAGCTTGGATAGCTCCTACCGGACAGGCGGGAACACATGCACCACAGTCAATACAAGTGTCAGGGTCTATTAAGTATTTGTCTCCTTCGCTTATCGCGTCAACTGGACATTCCGGTTTGCACGCTCCGCATGCAATACACTCATCGTTAATTATATGCGCCATTCGCACTCCTTCCGTTCCTTCTGATAGATTATAAACATTCATTTCTGTATTTTAGCGAGTATATCCACTGAATTTGTAACGGTCAACGTTCTAAAAGTCAGACATTCGCACCTGATTTGATAATAGTAAGAATCCTGTCAAGTTCATCAAGATTGTGATAACTGATCTCTATCTTACCGGTTTTCTCTTTTCCCTTTATACGAACCTTCGTCTTCAGAATTCTCTGAAGGCTATCCTGAAGCTTTCTTATTTCAGCAGTTTCCATCATAGAAGCTTGGTTTGTTACTTTCCTTTCCGCAGAATTGAGCAGGCGAACCCTCTCTTCAATCTGCCTTACGGATTTACCTTGCTTAACCGCGTTTACTGCCATACGCAATATCAGCGATTCATTCGAAAGTCCCAGCAAGGCCCTTCCGTGACCCATGCTTAGTTGACCTGTTCTGAGAATATCAAGTACCTTTTCCGGAAGATCAAGAAGTCTCTGAAAATTGGCCACTGAGGAGCGGCTTATACCCACTATTTCTCCCATTTCCTCCTGGGTCAGGTCGAATTCCGAAGAAAGTCTTTGGAAGGCTTCTGCCTTCTCTACAGGACCAAGATCCTGGCGCTGTATATTTTCAACGAGAGCAAGCGCAAGCATTTGCTGATCGTCGGCTTCCCTGACAACTACCGGTACTTTCTTGAGACCGGCTTCATGAGCTGCCCTCAATCGACGCTCTCCTGCAATCAGCTGGTACCGTACGCCGGTCCTTCTTATTACTAGTGGTTGAAGTATGCCCTGAGAAATAATGGAACTTGCCAGGGATAATATTTCTTCCTTCTTCCATTCTTTCCTTGGCTGGAAAGGATTTGTATCAATGAGATCTATATTAACTTCCCTGGGATTCGATTTGTCATCATCACCGATACCGGGAAATATTTCTTCCATACCTTTTCCGAGCGCTTTTCTCTTTCTCTTTGTCATCTATTCATCACCTCCCTGGCCAGATCAAAATAGCTTGTGGCTCCCTTCGATTTTGCATCGTACATAAGCACTGGTATGCCATAACTAGGTGCTTCACTTAGTTTTACATTTCTTGGAATATATGTATTATATAGAGTAGACCCCATGAATTCTCTAACTTCCTCCTCAACATCACGGCTGAGTATAAGCCTTCTATCGAACATAGTAAGGACTACTCCGTTTATCTTTAATTCGGGGTTCCAGAGTTGTCTAATATTCCTGACTGTATCCATAAGGTGCGAAAGGCCTTCAAGGGCGTAGTATTCACTTTGAAGCGTTACAAGAACCTCGCTAGATGCAACCAGGGCATTAATCGTAAGTAAGCCCAATGAAGGAGGGCAATCGATCAATACATAGTCAAATCGGCCGATATTATTCTCAAGAGCTTCCTTCAAAAGATATTCCCTGTACTCAGCCCCGGCCAGTTCTATTTCAAGACCGGAAAGGCTTCTCGATCCAGGAATCAGCATAAGACCATCAACTCCTGTGGGTTTCATTACTTCATCAATGGTGTTTTCTCCGAGAATCATCGTGTTGATATTGCATACGCGAGATTCACGTATTCCAAGTCCTGCAGTAGCATTTACTTGAGGATCGAAGTCTATCAGAAGAACATCACAATCATTCATAGCCAGGCTTGCGCCAAGGTTGATGACAGTGGTCGTTTTTCCCACACCACCCTTTTGATTCGCAACTGCTATTATCCTGGTTCCTGTCATGCTTTTCCTTATCTTCGTATTGAGAGTAAGTGTATATATATAATATCTGAGCGCTGATTATTACAGTGATTCAAGGCGGAATAGTATGAAGAAGAAATCTGAATCAGACTCGATACTGCACCAGAAATCCACAGCGGTCAAGCGGAGGGCAACTGAGTTCCATATAACTTAAAAAATCTTCATTCACTGAGATTTCCGGCTGTCTGTATACCAGCATCGAACCCTTTCCGGCAACTATACCGATTTTCTCAAGCAAAGAGGCAGGAGGGGCTACCGACCTTGCAACGAACTGTTTCTCTCCCTCTTCAGGATTGAAATTTTCAAGTCTTAGTGGTACCGTTATGCAGTTTTCAAGACCCAGTTCCAATGCGGTCCGTTCCAGGAACAGGTATCTTTTTCTCCTTGGCTCAAGAAGAATCATGCGAAAACCCAGAATCGCCAGTACCATTCCCGGGAATCCGTTTCCGCTCCCAATATCAACAACGGTTCTGTCCTTATCAACCAGAAAACCATATTGAACGGATTCAAGGAAATGCCTTCTCCAGAGCCTTGATCTTTCTCCGGGACCTATAAGATTTGTTTTTGTGGATCCATCTAGAAGAATCCCGGCGAATTCCCCAAATTGATCAAGCTGCTGTTCAGTAACTTCAGCGCCAAGTTCTTCCAGGTCACTGATCATGGTGCTTCGGGGGGGAAATGAAAGGGGAAAGGGTGTCATTGGGATTTCACCTCCACTGGAATTGTTTCACGTGGAACGCTGCCTTCCCAGGTATATCATAAGTCCCTGAAGATCAGTGGGACGTATCCCTGGAATTCTCTCAGCGCGGGCGAGTGTTTCGGGCCGATTTTTTTCCAAAACCTCTCTCGCCTCCCAACAGATTTCATCTATCAACATATATGAGGGTATTTTCCTGAGACTGATCTTCTCCAGATTTCTTCCGGATTCATATCTTCTGAGGTTTCGTTCAATATATCCACTGTATTTCTCATCAAGAAGCACTGACAGAAGAACCTGCTCGTCCCTGCCGACAAGTGACTTTGCAACGCTAATAACTTTTTTAACACTTGTTCCAGGCCTTCTACACCATTTTGACAGTCGTACACCTTCAATCGTCTCTCTATCCAGAATATTCCTTATCCTTTTTGCTTCTTCCTTGTTGCCGGCAAGAAGCTCTTTCTTTCCTTTTGACAGTATACCGAACCGATTACCGGTATTGTAAAGCCTTCTGTCGGCGTTATCCTGCCTTAAATGAAGTCTGTTCTCCGCTCTTGAAGAAAACATTCTGTAAGGTTCATCGGCTCCTTTGCTTACTATATCGTCAATCATCACTCCAATATAGGAAACCATTCTGGATAGACTTTGTGGTTCAAGATTCTTTGCTAGAATACCTGCATTCGCTCCTGCAATTAGTCCAAGACCGGCGGCTTCTTCGTATCCGGATGTACCACATATCTGTCCTGCAACGAACACATTTTCAGTTCTTCTAAGTCTCAGGGTTTTGTCAATTTCTGAAAAGTGGAAGTATGAGTATTCTACTGCGTATCCGTAATCTGATATTTCTGCCTTTTTAAAACCAGGAAGAGATCTTACCATTTTTTTCTGTGTTTCTCTTGGAAGGCTGCTTGAAAGTCCGTTCAGATATAAATATCTTGATCTGTAACCCATTGGTTCAACGTAAATTTTGTGTGATGTTCTCTCAGGGAATTTTACAACTTTGTCTTCGTAACTGGGACAGTATCTTGGCCCTGTTCCCTCTATCCTTCCAGCCATCAACGGAGAAAGGTGAAGGCTGTTCTTTGCAATATCCATTGTATTTTTGTTTGTGTACGTTATGTAACACTCCTGTTCCTTGTGCAGTATCCTGCGCTTTTCATAGCTGAAAGTGAAATCTGTCTTTTCAGACTCCTGTATTTCCATTTCCTCTATGTTCACTGTGTTTCTTAAGATCCTGGAGGGTGTACCTGTTTTGAAACGTTCCACGTGAAACATTCTTTTCACAAGGTCCTTTTCTAATGAATCAGCAGATATGTCTCCTATTCTCCCCCCTTTCCAGAACTCATCTCCTCTGAAGAGTCTGCCCTTCAGAAATGTTCCAGCCGCGATCACTACTGCTTTCCCCTTAATACTGTCATTTTTCCTGCATCTTACTCCTTCTACTTTTTCTGTTAAACCATTGAGTCCTGTTACTTCATTCTCCAGAATCTCTACTCCGCTTTTTATAATGCATTCCTGTTGTATCTTTGCGTATTCCGCTGCATCCGATTGAACCCTTGGACCCCATACTGCCGGTCCTTTTTTTCTGTTGAGCATTCTGAAATGCAGCATTGTTGCATCTGCTGATGTCGCCATTGATCCGTCAAGTGCGTCAATCTCCCGGACAATTGTTCCTTTTGCAATCCCTCCAATTGCCGGATTGCATGACATCTCTCCCATACGGTTTATCTTCGATGATATCAGAATGACGCTACAGCCGAGTCTATTTGCTGCAAGCGCAGCTTCTATTCCGGCATGTCCTCCACCTACAACGATTACATCCCACTCTTTCTTCATTTCCCCACGCACATGCCAGCCAGCGCCCGCTCGACGCTCAACTGGATATTCTCTCCCTTACCTACAATTCTTCTAGCTTCGATTTCTGCGTCTCCTAGCATTTCCGCTGCAAGATCATACTCCCTGGAATTTATGTATTTATACGATTCTTTTATACTCGCTTCTATTCTATTCGCGGCACCAGACAGAGACATGCTGCCGGGAACCCTTGATATTCTATCCTTCAATTCGTCCAGGCCCTCTCCCGATACAGAAGAGACATTTAATAGTTGTTCTATTTCCTTTTCGTCACCCAGATCGCTCTTCGCGGCAATCTCTACTATTTTTCCGGCTTTTTTCCTTACCTGATCGTCCGGGTGTATCCTTCCTCCCTCTGACATCCAGATTACCATTTCCGTTCCATCAAGTTCATTTATTACCGCTTCCGATGCCGTCCTGTCCAATCCAATTCCGTCGGTTCCGGCAGTATCACAAAGCTGAATTCTTCTTCCCCTCAATTCCAGAGAACATGTTGATCCATCACGCGTAGTACCTGGTTCATCCGAAACCAGAGCTCTCTTCTTACCTGTCAAAACATTGAATAGTGTTGATTTCCCCGAATTTGTCGGACCCATTATCATTACTCTGCAGCTTTTTTCAATGGAATCAGCTTCTCTTCTGAAATTTATCGCTCTTGCCTTCAGTCCACTGAAAACACTGCGTATTCTCTCATCATCTTCTTCCAGATGTGTTTCTCCGAACTCAATATTACCCTCTACGGTTTCCCTTGCTCTCTCTATTTCTTTCAGTAGTTCTCTACAGCTGTCTTCTGTATCAACTGCAAATACCTTGCTTTCCCTTTCCGTATCCCATAATGCAGCAAGAGAAATTATCTGAACTGCATTCAGCCTTCCGTTAGCGAATGCTCTTCTTGCGAATTCGCCTGGTTCGGCTCTTCTTGCTCC
>JAIOSX010000097.1 GCA_021107345.1 Candidatus Aegiribacteria sp. | reverse complement strand
GTTTCTTCACCGCACCGAGGGATTTTGTTCATGAAATTCACTTGAGATAAGTGGTTGTAGATCTATTGTCATCGATTCCTGTGACATATCCGGAAGCGGTACCATAGGTGTGGTAGCGGATTTTGTAGACTCCTTGATTATTCAAAACAGCTATGTTCACCATTGCACGTATCAAATAATACAGTTAACCAATGTCAGAAACGTAATATTATTCAATAATTTATTCAGTGATAACAAGGAGCATTCCACTATCACAGAAGGCGTTACTGTTGCTAACATCTGGGGAAAATGCATCATACAAAATAATTCCTTTTATGATAATAGATGTGCTGCGCTGGTGTTCAATATTCTGAAACAAGAAGATCGAGAGTGCCCTGTTGGAGATGGACATGTTTATGTAAGGCGTAACTTATTCTACAATAACATTAGCCACCAAAAATTAGCGGGTATTTATGATGTATTCTTCGATGGTATTTGTGGCAAGTACGCGGTTTTGGCAAGGGATATGGTGTCCTTTAGCGAGAACTATTTCAACAGATTCGATAGCGTACCAGCATATTACGAGGAATCATATTATGTAGAGGGTGAATACCATATTTACCCTGAAATAGTTGTCGGAGATTTTGATTTGACCGATAACTTCTTTAGGGAAATTGAGGATTGTGGGTACAGCGTTCAGATAGATTCCTTTGTGATCGGCATTCACCCATCAGCAATAAACTGGATGGGACTATCACGAAATCCAGAACCTGATTGATGTGGCATTGCCATAGTGAGGATTGTATTGAATCTTCGTCCCTTAATCACAAATACAGAAATGTCATCTGTCCTCTCCAAAACCGATCTGCCCTAATTGAACTGAAAGCTCGGAATGCAATGAACTGTTTAAAGGGTTCAGACTCAAAGCCAGCTCCCCCTTCATTGCAGTGAAGACCCCCTTCAAGGGGGCTTCTGCTTAATAGTGAAGTTGATGATCAGGATATTCAGTTGAGCATAGCATTGACCGGGAATATTTCCGGTGGTATTCTTAATTTATGATCAAATAACCGTATATAAGTGATAGGAATATTGCATTGGAAGCTGATTCCTATTTGTATGGTATGGATTATGGTAAAATTATATTAATCACCAGGGTATAATAACCCCTGAAACAAAGGAGTGGAAAAATGAGAACTTTATTTACTCTCATTCTCGCTACGCTGCTGCTGGCAATTCCAGCAATAGCAAGCGAGGACAACACCGGTACAGAAGAAGGGATTTCTACGGTTGTCTTATGGGATAATGGTCCCTTTATCACAAGTTACGGAACGGGTTTTGACGGCGCTGATGAGTCTGTGCTTCATGAGTCAAATTCTACTAGAGGTTGGAAATGCAGATTTTCAACTGATTTAAGGCTTGGTGATGATTTTGAAGTTCCGGAAGGAGAGATATGGGAAATCACTTCCATAACACTGTATGCTTACAAGACTGAAGGTGGAGTTCAATCACATATCAGCGGAGCCTATATTGAGATCCTTGACGGGCCACCCGAAACAGGAACATCTGCCTGGGGAGATCTTTCCACTAATGTTATGACTTCTACATCATTTACTAATGTCTACAGAGTCAGATTTTCTGATCAGTGTACCGATAATACCTACCGACCTATTAGTGCCAGTGTATCTGAGTTCTCAAGCCCCATAACTCTTACAGCAGGAACTTACTTCCTCTGCTGGCTGCATGAGGGAATCGATAATGTAACTCTTTATAATCCAGCCGTTACCATAGACGGCGTAGTGGAAACCGGTAATGCTCTTGCGTATGAATATGAAACCTGGGTGCCCGTAGTGGATGGGGAATCCAAGGGATTTCCTTTCATTATCGAAGGGACCTCTTCAAGTGCTCTTTAGAACGATACTGGGCTAGAGTAAAGACAGCTTTCAAAGAGAGTTACTAACATTTTGTACAATGGGGATATAGCACTAATTTTAATGCAATACTTAAACAAGCGCATTCAGAAATCTGCTGTTATAGTAAGTTGACAGATGTGTGTATAAACGATATTCTGAAGAGTTATTGGATGCTCATAGAATTGACAGAGGAGGACTGATGAGATCTTTTGTTACTATCGTTGTTTGTATTGTTTCGGTTGCTGGAGCTGTTGAAAACGGTTTTCCTGATGACCCGGCGGGAGTTGAGATAATCGACAGGGCTTATTTCAGAGACTTATCTGTCCTGGATGGAGCAGTTCTGTACATGAGACTTTTTAACGACGAAGACCAGGGAACAGTTGAATTGTTCAGCGGCACACCTGACGGCTATAGTTATAGCTGGGATTTGATATACTCTTGGCAGCCCCAATATGATGATAATGATCCCTGTACGTTTCTTCCAGTATGCGTTATAAGCCTTCAACCCGGTGGCAAGTCTCTTCTGATCACGTGGGTAGGAATACTGTTTACAGAATATATTGAAGGAATGGGTTCTTTTTATCTGGAATACAATCTTGTAAGTGGAGAAATAGACGAATCCTTTTGCGACTAAGTGCTGGCTGTATTTGATTTCCCTTGTCAGGAAACAGCATGCCTGATGATGCCCCGGATTCCTGTCGGTGTTATTATTCACTATCCCTTATTATGAAAGGAAAGCTCATGAAGCTCATATCAACCGTTTTTCTTCTCCTGCTCGCATCATCAGCGCATTCGGTCACGATAAACATTCTTTCAGAACATTTATGTCCTTTAGATGTTTTGAGATGGAATCCTATCCGGATAGACAGCTGTCAATCCATGGAATCAGGAGAAATGAGAGTTTCAGTAAGCCGTGTTCATCCTTTCATGCGTTTTCCAATCGAAATGTGGACGATAGTAATCGATTCATCCGGATATCCGGTATCATGTGACGAGGCTGTTTATGATAACAGACTCATTCTGACATCTTCATCGCTCGGAGGATAGAGAGAAAAGTGGCTGATTGCCCGCACTGATCAGGGTGACACTGTATGGACATGTCCTTTCGAAGGAACGAACGAATACCACGCCATTCCGCAGGCAACAGAGCTCCGGGATGGCGGATATCTGATAGACAACTCTCCCGACTGCTCCGATATCTACACGGAGATATACAGTATATCATCAGACGGCGCGATGATATTTCATTACTCGCTGGGGACCGACTTCCTGCTGAACCTGCCTGAGCCTATCGGCGAAGTGTGCCCGCAGATCAGTTCCCTCAGGAAGATCTCCCGCGATAATATTCTTGCCGGTGGTAGCGTCTGTCATTCGTTTAACGATCCAATGACCTGGTTCGTATGTCTTCTGGATGGTGATACAGGAAAACCCCTGTGGAAAACTACTGGTTGCGCCCTCGGAAGTGCCGTAGTTATCGATGTCATCGAGACCTCTTCAGGCCTGATAGTCGCCGTAGGAGTTACAATGAGAATCATCATGCTCGAAGACCATGATTATCCCGTATTGGATCAGAACATGCCGTTCATCGTCGTTCTGGATAGTGCTGGAGAACTTCAGGAACTGGTGGTGTGCGACATCGATCTGGCCGATGTGTTCTACAGCATCATCGAAACTAATCCGCTGGAAAACGAGTTTCTGATTACCGGCGAAGATATCGCATCGAATCAACAGGTGCTTCTAAGGGCAACCATTTCTTCGGGATTGCAGGATTTAAACAATTCTGTAGTTTCGGTTCAGAGATGAATGCGTCTCCGGACACCTTACCCTCCTTCTTCTTATCATCAGTAAAGGCGTTTATGGAAAAGAGGAAGAATGACATACTTGAAACCTTTTCTAATGCTATTGGCGGTTGCAATAACTTGCCGGGCAGATATGGGTTACTTTGGCTCAATCGCCCAGAATCCTGTTCCATCTGATACTTTTCTGGTGCATCCTTTCATAGAACTTACATGTGAAGATGTGGTAATAGAAGTATATCCCGGCGGCGTAGCGGAGATCACAGCCGATTTCCTTTTCACCAACACAGGGCAGGCTGATACGGTTTTCATGTACTTCCCGATAAGCGTCATGGTTCCGACAATCAGTCTTCTCTGGTCACTGGAACATATTTCAGATCCGCTTATTAATCCTTCCGTCAGCGTGAATGGTATACCGACAGTTGTTCATCCGCTTCTTTCATCAATATGGTCCCCCCAGGGGAGATTCCGCCGTTTAAGCTGGGAGGATATCCTTAATACAGTTAAGCCGCTGTCCAGCATTGAACCGGATGACTATGAGGTGTTCTTCTACATGACTTCACCGGATTCCTGGGATTCATTCGGTATGATGGTAGATAGTGTACTTGCTGATTCAATAAGCGACAGATATCGCATAATGCTTAATGCTATCAGCAGTCATGCCTGCTGGACCGTTCCTTTCAAGGCAGGTGAACAAGTTCTGGTTGAATACAGTATGAACTATTTTCTTGGTCACGAATTTACTGAATGGTCCTATGATCTTACCTATCCTCTCTATACCGGAGCATCCTGGTCCGGTCCTATCGGGAATGGACGAATCACTGTCATTCCCCGTGGGTATCTGGGACTAAAGCACTTCACCGGCTGGAGCTCTACTTCCATGCCTGAGGCAATCTGCGAATACGATTACCTGTTCTCACCGCTCACTGAAATTGTTAATGCTCCGGGGTACGAAAGGACTCTTCTATCAGGTATATCTGGTTTAGAGATAGAAGATGCCCTTGTCTGGCTGTTCCATGATTTCGAGCCGGTGGTTTCAAGCGGTGGCTGGATGTACTATTTCGAAAGTTCAACTGATCAGAATGCCAGATATCATGCTGAAATGTACGAAGATAGTTCTGCTAACTGGCCCTCAAGCCTGAGAGTGATACTTACAAACGGCGGTTTGAAACACCCTTAATGTTTTTCTTGATAAGTGATGGAGGTTTGTTAGATGAAAAGAGTACTATTTCCAGTTCTTCTGATATTCGTATCTGTCACCTGGTGTCAGATTGAATATCAGCCTATTACCGGCGAGTTACTGGAACATTGGAATACAGTTCCTCCATCTCACTTTCCAAAAGTGTACGATTTTGACTCAGGCAACCTCCCTGATGGCATCTATGAGCTTTGCATAGCAGGTATTGAAGTTGAGAGGGACTCGCTGGATATCTATCTGCTGGGAATTGCATCTGATGCCGACATTCCTTTTCTGCTTGCAACCGGTGGTTACAGGGGAAACCACAACTTCACAAAATCATTCGCCAGGTATGATGAAGAGGAAGATCAAATATACCTCTCCTTCCAGATGCCCTTCTCCGCGAGGTATTGTAAAGGCTGTTACCGATGGGATATTGAGGATGAGTCACTTGTGCTTATTCGATACATAGATGGAGACCCGTCCCTGGAGGCAGTGGAGAGAGCAGACAATCTTATGGCAGAGGGAAGTATTGCAGAAGCAATACGAGAATTGAACGAAATGTTCTATCCCCATAACTATTACAGTTCCGATGAAATGATCGCGCGATTACTTAGAAGCATCAACAGGGCTGCCGGGGACGCCGAGGTCGAGGGCAATTACGTGGAAGCTGTGAGTCTGTTCGGGGATCTTGCCGGTTTTCTCCATACTGATAGAGAGTGGTTTACTGCTTTCACGGACAGTCTGGACTATGTGAATTGTGATTTATCGGAATATATGGGTCTGGGTGAGTATGTAATGATCATGAACAACTACGCGTACTACCTTGAACTGACAGATGATCTCGATAATTCCCTGATCGTTCTGAGAAAGGTTCTTGATCTGAAACCGAACCGGATGGTAGCCCATTTGAACATAGCAGATGTTCTCTGGGGGCTTGGCGAACCTGCAGAGGCAGAGGATCACTACAGCATTTATCTGAGGATGATGATCGGCCGGGAATTGACACATCAGATTCCCGTTCGCGTGTATGAAAGAATAGCCAGGTATATATCTTATTCGTCTCCATCGTGGGTATTTGAAACCCCGGAAATGGCTGTTGGCCAGTGGATCGAATACGGCGTCAACAACCTTAGCGAGACTCTCACCATTTCTGTAGTAAGCAGTGAGATCAACCAGGGAACCAAGTGTTACTGGGTACAGATCAGCTTTAAGGATTTCGTAGGACAGATACTTGTCAATCCTGGAAGCATGGAAACCGCCATGAAGAGTTACGAACAGCAGTTCATCGCCTTTGCAGCGGATCCTGAAGCATACATACGTGGAAATATGTCCGATACAGGCAGCCTGGCAAATTTTTACTTCAATGAAGAGAACATGGATATGGCTTTTGAATTCATCAGTGCCATAAGAATTCTCAAATTCGAACACCAGGGAATGATAATGGCTATTGACCTTGCCGGTGTTCCTGAGATCCTTGAGGAGTTAATGAGCGATTCCTCAATCAAGGAACGATTACAGCAGGACTTCACCCGGACCTTCAACGCCGATGGAGGACAGGAAAGCCTCGATATAATCATAGCCGAGCTTGAGAATATGCAGTTCGATATGACCGAGACCGATGTGAACGTTGCCGGCACAAGGATTAACAGTATGGAATTCTCTATTGTTCATCATGAAGGTGAAGTTGAAATTGTTCTCTCATCGGAGCTTCCCCTTATTCCCCTTGCATTCGCTGAAGCAACCGGTTCTGAAGAAACGGGTTTCGTGGAGGTAAGAGGATACGGATTCAGCGGTGCCGAAAACTTTCTACCCGGCGAACCCGCTCAGATCATTCAGGGAGTGTTGTTCCTTCAGGGAATGCAGTAGCAGATGGTGCCGGATTAAGTTACGAACCATGTCCGGGAACCGCATACCTGCAGACGAACCGGCCTTTTATACTCTGTTTATTCCGGAAGCTCCATCAGCCAGAAAATTGTGTATT
>JAIOSX010000190.1 GCA_021107345.1 Candidatus Aegiribacteria sp. | reverse complement strand
CCATGCAGAGAAACTGGATAGGAAGATCCGAGGGGGCCGAGGCAATTTTCAGGGCAGTTAATCCTGAAACAGGATTCGAATTAAATCTTCCGGTCTATACCACCAGGCTTGATACTATCTATGGAGCCACATTCTGTGTTCTTGCTCCTGAATATCAGGATATCGAAAAACTGGTTACGTCCGAAAAGCATGATGAAGTCATGAATTATATAAATGAAGCCAGAGCAAAGAGCGATATTGAAAGAACTGCTGCCGCGGAGAAGGAGAAAACGGGGGTATTTACCGGCTGCGTCGCTGTTAATCCATACAACGGGGAAAAGATTCCACTCTACGTTGCAGATTATGTGCTGGCGGGTTATGGAACCGCTGCGATAATGGCGGTACCCGCCCATGATGCTCGGGATCATGCTTTCGCGGTGAAATTTAACATCCCCATTGTTGAAGTTATAGCCCCGGGAGGCATACCCCGGGGAGCTTCCGAAGCTGCCACGGTCGCTGATGGACAGCTTATCAACAGTGGACCTTTTACAGGTATGGATTCTGATGAAGCCAGGAAAAAAATGGCTGAATACGCCGCTTCGAATGGAATCGGAAAGCCGGACGTCCGATACAGAATAAGAGACTGGCTTGTCTCAAGGCAGAGGTACTGGGGAGCCCCGATCCCGATAATCCATTGCGAGAAATGTGGTGCAGTACCCGATAGAAACCTTCCGGTAGTCCTTCCCGAAATGAAAAATTTCGAACCTGATGATTCGGGATTATCACCTCTCGCAAAAGCAGAGGAATGGGTAAATACTGCATGTCCTGAATGCGGAGGTTCTGCCAGGCGGGATACCGATACGATGGCCGGTTTTGTCTGCTCATCGTGGTATTTTCTGCGGTTTACCTCCCCGCATGAATCCGATAGGCCTTTCGATCCAGAAGCTGTAAGATATTGGCTCCCCGTCGATCTTTACGTAGGCGGTGCCGAGCATGCGGTAATGCATCTTATCTACGCCAGATTCTGGACAAAGGTTATGTACGATGCAGGAATCCTGGATTTTACCGAACCGTTTTCAATCCTGAAAAACCAGGGAATGATACTCGGAGCCGATGGGCAGAAAATGTCCAAATCAAAAGGGAACATTGTTACTCCGGACGAGATGGTGGAGAAGTACGGTGCCGACGCCCTGAGGCTCTATATCCTTTTTATGGGACCGTTCGAAGCGGAACTGGATTGGAGCGAAGAGGGTATCGCAGGCACCTATAGATTCCTGAAGAGGGTCTGGTCGGTTGTTCATGAAACTGCTGAACCTGAACCCATGGAGATGGATGAGAATTTCATTGCCGAACTCCGTTACAATACAGCCAGAACTGTGAAGAAGGTTTCGGAAGATCTGGATTCCTTCGCTTTCAACACAGCTGTGGCCGCGATGATGGAGTACTTGAATTTCCTTTCGGCCAACAGAGAAAGGGCAGGCGCCGCAGGCAACCTCTGGAAGAATTCAATCCGAAAACTGCTTGTACTGATGGCTCCGATGACACCGTTCATCTCCGATGAACTCTGGGAGCGGATGAACTTCCCCGGAGACACAGTATTTAGGCATGAATGGCCCTCCTGGGATGAAGAGGACCTTGTTCTGGATTCAGTTGAAATTGTTGTTCAGGTAAAAGGGAAAATACGTGCGCGGATGAGAGTTCCCTCCGATACAGGTGTGGATGAGATTGAGAAAAGAGCCCTGTCACTGGACAGAATTGAAGAATTGCTGGGAGGCATTGAACCCGGGAGAGTTATCGTTGTTCCCGGCAAGCTGGTCAACATCATACCATGACAGCTCCTGTCATGCAGCCTTTTACCGTCATCTGGAAGCTGATCACGGGGATACTCGGACTTACCGGAAGGCTTGTTGCGGGGATTATTGGCACGGTGTTCATTCTACTTGGAGTAGTACTCTGCATAACCGTTATCGGAGCAATAGCCGGTGTGCCGCTTATCATACTCGGTGTTCTTCTTGTCATAAGGTGTCTTTTCTAGATGATGGCTGCACTTTGGAAAGGTTTGGTTCATTGATGATTCCCGGGAGAGCTGATATCAGAGTTGGTACAAAGGTTTCAATTGTTACAAAGGTAAACCAGAGTTCCGGTGAACTCACCGATGGTATCGTAAAGGACATCCTGACGAAATCCACCCGGCATCCTCATGGTATCAAGGTAAGACTGGAAAACGGTCTGGTGGGCAGAGTAAAGGAAATTTCCAACAGTGATGAGCCGGAGGAAATATTGAAAAAGAACAAGGAGCACTGAAACAATGGATATGGAAATAGTATTTCCCGGTGGGAAAAGAGTGGATGCCATTTACAAGGATTTTACTATCAAAACGGATCAGTCTGTTCAGGGAGGTGGAGAAGGGTCCGCACCGGAACCCTTTGACCTGTTTTTCGCGTCCCTCGGAACCTGCGCTGGTATTTACGTGCTTTCCTACTGCCAGTATCACAATATTCCTTCCGAAGGCATAAGGCTGTTTCAGACTGTTGAGAGAGATCCCGAAACGAATATGTTCCGAAAGCTGAAAATCGATATCAGTGTGCCCGGGACTTTCCCTGAAAGGTATCATAAGGCGCTGGTGCGTTCAGCGGAGCAATGCACCGTAAAGAAACATATTGCAAAGGGACTGCCGGTATTTGAAGTTACACTTTCTTCCGTAACGGATAATCAGTAGACAGTGCAGGTCGAACCTGCCATGAACCGGAGGATAATACAATGATAGTACGTAAAGACATCGATGCTACAGCCGAAGACGTTTTAATGGAAGAAGCAAGGGGCGTCAAGAAACGGGTCCTTATTTCGGAGGCCGACGGTGCACCCAATTTCATTATGAGACAATTCACTATTGAACCCGGCGGGCACACTCCATACCACACCCATTCATGGGAGCATGAAGTCTACGTTCTATCGGGAACCGGTCGGGTAAGATGTGGCGAGAAGGGTTATGAACTCGGCGCTGGAAGCGTGGTTCTCGTACTGCCGGAAGAAGAACACAACTTCGTGAACACCGGCAGCGAACCCCTTGTGTTTCTGTGCATAATACCAAAATAGAATAGGGGCCGGACCTGACATCTCAACATTATGACTGAAAATTTGTTACATATCTAATATAAACAATCAAAATGTTCAGATGTCAGGCCCGGCCCCCTATCGGCGGAGGGTTTCCATCCATTCCTGAGCCTGAAGGAGTACAGGCCTGTTAACCATATGCACCCCTTCCCAGGAACTGAAAACCGTTTCAATTCCCAGGTTTTCAAGAATTTCAACCGCTGCTATTCCTTCCTCGATACTAACGACTTGATCCATGGTTCCGTTGGCTACGAAGGCGTTAAGTCCGGCAACATTACCCCAACTGGAAGCGCCGACAAATGTAGTGTCCAGCATTCCGCCAAATCCTATCAGTCCGGTAAATTCCTCAGGATGCATAAGACCTGTCATCCAGGTCATGGCACATCCCTGGGAGAAACCGAAGAGGAAGACATCCGATATCAGATACCTTTCCTTAAGGTCATCAACAAGTGAGATCACGTACTCGGTTGAAACCAGATCAAGTTTCTGCATATCGTACCCCTCTTCGTACTGCCTGAACCAGGAGAAGGTGGTAACGTTGTTCTCCATAAAGGGGTAAGGTCCTCTGGGACAGGCATAGATGAAATCAGGTTCATAAAAGTACTCCCAGAGTCTTATGAAATTCTCAGGTGAATCACCGTAACCGTGCAGGCCAACCACAAGAGGGTATTCACGCTCCGGGTCGTATTCCTCCGGGAAACGCAGTAAACAGCGGAACGCCGCTTCCGCATAGAAGAGATACTTCTCACCTGTATATTCAGGGGCTTCACCCAGTAGAACTGAGATATGCTGCATAGTGCCGACAAAAAGAGGATCATCCCGGATGCCGTCGAAATCGGGATCCCTGCGGATAAAGTTGATATCATGATACCCGGCGATTATCGTCCTCTGGAGGTAGAGGGAAGCAAGCTCCACTTCACCCATCAGGGCGTAACAGCAGGCAACATTGTAAATTGCGATTTCGTTATCGATGTTTCTTGTGAGGGACGCAAGGTAATACCTGATAGCCAGGTTGTAATTGCCGTCTCGGTATGCTTCCCCCGCTATCCGGTAGTATTCTGAAAGATCAAGATCCAGAAAATCACCCGCAGAGGGGTCTGAGGGATCTATTTCACCCGGTGTAGCCAGCTGGGTAGCTGATATCGATAATGCAAGCAGCGTTATCAGGACTGTCATTCTAGTTGTCTATAAGCTGGAAGCTGTAGATCTTCGGATAATCCATAGGGTCTCTGTCACAGGCCAGTATCCCGCCTGCGTCTATCATAAATGAAGGGCGCGTGACAGCAGTGAACTCAACGTCAGTCACAGCCACGAAAAGAAGGTTGCCCGAATAATCGTATACCATGAATAGCGGTACATCCGTGGATGCCATCTCAACCCATATCCTCTTCTCTGCGTCCACACCGATTGAGGCTATCACGTTCCTCCAGGGGTACGT
>JAIOSX010000147.1 GCA_021107345.1 Candidatus Aegiribacteria sp. | reverse complement strand
AGACGTATCAGACAGGCATGGCGCATCTTGATGCGGCGCGAGCGAGAAGCACATCTGTTTTGAGTATGATATCGGAGGAATCTTTTCATGATGGCATATATCGTCTTGCGGAACACGTGGACAAGAATCCAGATGATGAATGGGTACTGTTTGATAAGATGACGCTTACTGCTGGCTACAAAAGGAAATCTCAATAAGAGCAGAGTGTACTCAAAGGAAAGAATGAGATGAAATGACGAATTTATACGACGAAAGATATGAACGACCGGGTTATTATTGGGGTAAGATCCCGTCACATTCATGCTATCGGGTTCTACAGATGCTGCCTCCCGATCGTCCATTGAGGGTTCTCGACATCGGTTGTGGTGAAGGCAGGAACGCTATTTTCTTTGCCCGCAACGGTTATCAGGTGACGGCCTTTGATACTTCACCCATGGGCATTGAGAAGACAAAGCAGCTTGCTGCCGATGCTGGTGTTCAAATTGAGGCGTTCGTAGCGGACATTAATGAGTTCCGTCTCACCGAGTCCTTTGATCTACTGTTTTCGACGGGAGTACTTCAGTACGTTCCGCCAGAACAGCGGAAGGAATTGTTCGCGAACTACCGCACTAATACAAATCCTGGCGGATTGAATGTGTTCTCGGTCTTCGTGAAGAAACCGTTCATCGAAAAAGCCCCCGACGGGGAGAAGACAGCCCATAAGTGGATTTCAGGAGAACTTCTGACCTACTACCATGAATGGAAGATAGAATTCTGTTCCGAGGATATCTTCGACTGCATGTCCGGCGGCGTACTTCATCAGCATGCGGTCAACAGGATTATTGCGAGAAAAGAATCCAGTTAGATAGCAGGAATGATACAACGAATCCATATCTTCGGAGCATCTGGATCCGGGACAACAACTCTCGCGAAGTCCGTTGCTGATGAGACGGGATTTCCGCACCTCGATACTGACGATATTTTCTGGATTCGTACGAACCCTCCCTTCAGAATCATTCGTGAACGAGCGGAAAGGCAAGAGCTACTACGGCAGGCTCTTGAGAGAACAGATTCCTGGGTGCTTGCTGGTTCGCTATGCGGGTGGGGTGACTTTGCCATACCGATGTTCGACCTTGTTGTATTTCTTCGAGTTCCTTCGGATACTCGGATTCAGAGACTGAAGAAGCGGGAGATTGATCGTTACGGTGCTGAAATACAGAATCCAGATGATCCCCGGCACGAGATATACAAGGGTTTTCTTGAATGGGCTGCAGCTTATGATACAGGTGGACTGGATATGCGCAGCAAGGCAATGCATGAGAAATGGCTTTCAGAGTTAGCGACTCCTTTTCTTCGTATTGAAGGAACACAGTCGATAGAAGAGAATACCAGAGTCATTATGCAGAAAGTAAAGCTCAGCCAGTCGAATGCAAGCGATGGCTGATAACCGGGCATGATTCACGATATATTCACATTGCCCAGAACCTGGATACGGTTGAGGAAGCGAGAGAGTACCTCCAGAAAGGTTTCGAAGCAGTCGACGGAGTTGAATTCCTGGAAACATACCTTGCCCCCGCAGAATACTTCCTGATGACAGGCAGGAAAGAAGATGCCATCCACTTCGCAAAGAAGGCATATGCAAGGGCAGAAGCTTCCGGCAACAGGAAAACCATGAACAGGGCAGATGATATCCTGAAAGAACTCGGGGAAAAAGAATAGAATAGGGGAGATGTATGCAGTGCAGTGAGTTCCATTTTGAAGGGATGAATGGTGTATCTCTGTGCGCTCAGTGCTGGTTGCCGGAGGTTTCCCCTCGTGCTGTGATTATAATTGTTCATGGAATTGGTGATCATAGCGGTCGCTACATGAACATTGTCAAACATCTGGTTTCTAATGAATATGGTGTATACGGGTATGACCTCCGAGGTCATGGGAACTCCCCTGGTCAGCGCGGTCATATAAACTCGTGGATGGAATATCGTATTGACCTGTTGAATTTCCTCAGGGTGATCAGAGCACAACAATCGGGGCGACTCATCTTCCTGATGGGTCATAGTATGGGGGCTTTGATAGCTCTGGACTTCATACTTTCAGAAAATGAAAAATTAGCGGGAACGATTATCTCTGGAGTACCCATCGAGCCTGTGGGAGTAGCTAAACCTTTTAAGGTTGCACTGGCTCGGATTTTATCCCGTATATGCCCGAGATTTCCGATAGATCTCGGTCTGGACGTTGAAGCGATTTCTCGGATCCCATCTGTCGTGGAGTCTTATCAGGATGACCCGCTCGTCCACGGTAAAATAAGCGCTCGATGGGGAGCAGAATTACTGTCTACGTTGGAATCTGTGAAGATGCGCGGGGAGAATATCAGTATTCCACTCCTTATGATCCACGGTAAAGCCGATCGACTGAATTCCGCTGAAGGCGCAAAGAAATTCTTCGATCGAATTCAGTCTCGTGATAAAGAATTCATAAGTTACCCCGACTGCTTCCATGAGCTTCATAACGATCTGGATAATGAAATAATGTTGAATGATCTCCTGAACTGGGTTAACCTTCATAATGAAAGGTGAACCTGTCTGGGAGAGCTCAGAGGATGGCTGAGTAACGGGAAACATTCACCGGGAAAGAAAAGGCGTTAAAATGGATCATAAGCAAGTCGGACATCTATGGAATGGCAATGCAGAAGCCTGGACCAAATTGGCGCGCGCCGGTTACGATGTGTATCGCGATTACCTGAACACTCCCGCCTTTTTTGAGATGCTCCCGAATATCAGTGGAACCTCAGGCATCGATATCGGGTGCGGGGAGGGGCATAACACGAGGCTGCTGGCCAGGCAGGGTGCCAGAATTACAGCCATTGACATTTCGGAGGTGTTCATCAAACATGCCCGTATTGTGGAGGAACAGGAACTGCTGGGTATCGACTACCTGCTCGCTTCCGCTGTAGAATTACCGTTTCCGGGCGAGACCTTTGGTTTCGTAACTGGATTCATGAGTTTCATGGATATTATGGAAACGGAGACAGTTCTGTCGGAAGCGCATCGGGTCTTGAAGCCCGGTGGTTTCCTGCAGTTCTCCATCTGCCATCCATGTTTCGATACGCCGCACCGCCGGAACCTGCGAGATGAGAAAGGTCATACCTACGCTATAGAAGTGGGCGACTATTTCCGAAACATGAACGGGGAGGTGTCAGAGTGGCTTTTTGGCGCTGCTCCCCAGGAAGCCAAGACTGATCTGCTCAAGTTCAAGATCCCACGATTCAACATGACGCTCAGTCAATGGTTCAATCTCCTGATCGGCGTAGGCTTCAGATTGGAGTGCATAGGGGAACCCAGGCCCGACGATGAGACCGTAAACGCATGCCCTGATATACAGGGTGCACAGGTGGTCGCCTACTACCTGCACATCCGCGTAAGGAAGCCCTTGTGATGAATCCGGATAAGGCATAGATGATGATTGCAGTTGGGTACATGGCAAAAAGAGTAGTCAAGAAACCTGATTGGCTTAAAACTGATCAGGTCGATGATATATATTCTGTAAGCAGTTGTACCTCTCATGATTTTGCTGACTACATAAACTACTGGCAGCATAACGGCTATTGGTTATTTGACTCACCTGAAATAATTATGGAAATAGCAAAAAATAATAGCATAGATCTAAGTGGTACTACTATGTTCTACTATGAAGCATACGAACTTCAATGCTACGAAGACAATCCGGAATGGGAAGAGTTTCTACCCGAAGAGTCATTTCCAACCAGCGTTGTGCTGCGAAAAGAAAAAACTTTAATGGGTTACGATATCGTGTCTTTTAGCGGAGGTACTGCTCCAGAGTGTTCTTATCTGTCCTGTAACCACATGGCAGAAAAACTGAAAGTGAACAGGCACTGTCTATTAGAGACGTTAGAAGAAGCAATTGAACTATTAAACAATAAGGCATTTGCTGGTTGTGAGCCTGGCCCCTGTAGGATTTTCGCAGTGTATAGAGTAGAAAATGCCTGATTTACGTGGAGTTATTATTACAGCGGAATCCTCCAGATATGATTTCGTTGCACTGTTCTTTGCTAAGCCACATTTAACCCGATAACACTATTGAGGCCAGCGGTAAAGCTTTACAGGTAAACCGAAGAAACCGTTCTCCTTTATTGTGCATACGTGTGGTCCGGAGAACCAGCTCTGTATCACCATATCCTGCGAATCAAGAATACCTGTAATCCCTCTGTCCTCCAGAAAAACAGACACCTGGGCTCCAAAGTGGAGAATATCCCCGGGCTGAAGGCCATCATCCCCCACAGGGACAACAGAATTCTCATCATTCTTAAAGATTGCGATGTCACTGCTTGCAACAGGTTCGTAGCTGCCTTCTCCTATCGGAATCAGGTATTCCGAAATACGCTGTGCACCCAGATAGGAGTAATCGAATCCCTGACGCCGCTTCCCGTAAACAGCCAGCCCGGCACAGTCGGTGCCTAACCTGCTATCCGATTGATGACTACCGTCGGGAGTTCGCCTTGGAGCCATTAAGAAGGGAGTATTAATCAGTTCGTAAAGATATCCGATGTAGGTATCATTCGGGCGCAGAGATATCTGGACAACATCAGTGAGAGATGTATGAGGTGGATTGACCAGATGCAGAGTGTCCCGGGTTTCAAGTCCAGCTGCAAGGTAGAAAGTTCCAAGTTCCGGCACGCCGTTCTCTCCGGAGACAAGTAAAGCTTCTTCCGAGTAATCAGCAAAGGGAACAGCAATATAAAGCAGCGTATCCACCCCGAGACCAACAGGCCCGATACCTGAAAGCATATTATCGTAGGATGCCCTGACGGGAATAAGGAGCTGCCAGGAAATACTCTCATGAGTGGGACTCTGCACAATCACGGAGCACGGGGCAATAGCGGTGATTTCAGAGCACCATTCACCGGTTCCCACGTAAGTATTAAGACACAGAATAAGACAGCAAAGAATCAAATGCCTATTCTCTCTCCAGTATGCGCCAGCCTGCTACATACAATTCTGACACGCAAAGGTCCTCATAGGTATCTCCGGGATAAGCATCGTCAAAGCGCAGACGAATCCTGTATACGTTATCAATACCATTTCCGCTATTGAAGATGTGCTGAACTAAAGGAGAGAGGATTCCCTTCTCAACCTCTTCCCACGGAATGTCCTCAAGAGTACTTGTTTCTATGTAAACATCCTTTTCACTGTACAGCTCCACAGTTACTGTGCGAGGTCTGCCGTTGGCAGTGTACGTGGTTTGATCTTTCGTGTATCCGCAGACAATTCCCACGAATCCAACAATCAATGGCTGGTCCAGCTGAAGCTCGATCCACTCTCCATTGTACCCGGAAGCGTTTTCTGCCCAGGCCGTGCATAAGTCTCTGTCGATCAGGTTATGCGGCGAGTAACTGAAATTGCCGCTTGCAGGCAGGAATGATGAGGCAGTGACTGTGCAGTCATTCGGATCTTCAGAAATTCTCAGGAGTTCGTTGGTGGTCCCCCATGCAGAAACACTGTATGTAACTTCCAGAGGAAGAGCAGAAGCCATATCGAAGTCGTTCTCTGAGATCACATATTGAGTTTCATCAACCCACACTCCACCCTCGGGAAGATCCACTGTATAACCTCCATTGGCAATCAGTTCACCGAAGTCAAAAGTTATCTCCAGCTGATCTACTGTACCGTCACCCCAGTATCCAGCAGGATCCAGCAGGTACTGAAAGGATCTGTTCTCGTACATCGTGAAAAAATTCTTTGTGAACCACAGGTCCGCGTACCAGGCTTTGAAGCTGTAACTGACTACAAGCTCCACAGTATCCAATGGCTGGATATCAAAGGAGGCGGTGAAGTAAAGTCTGTGGATGTCCTGTTCGATGTTCCAGGGGTCAATGAAGATATCAGTATAGAATCCCTGTCGGACCTGGT
>JAIOSX010000199.1 GCA_021107345.1 Candidatus Aegiribacteria sp. | reverse complement strand
TCCGTATCCTGGGGTTAGTATTACGAATAACTGTAATTATAGCTACAATTCCCACGTATTCAAGAATAGTCCAGAGGATGTTAATTCCATCAAATCTAAATCCGCCGAAGAAGAGGATAATAAGGAAGAACGGAAGCGTGAAAAACAGCATATTTTTCATGAGCCTGAATATGGCAAGCCCCGGACCGGAGTATTCTATAAGAGCCCCTCCCACTATTTCCGTTTCAGCATCAGGGATATCAAAGGGAACCAGTGCAAGCTTTGCCTGAACACAAAGAATAGCGACTATCAGGGCCAGTATGCCGGAAATACTACCGGCAAATACTCCACCTGACTGGGCATCAATGATTGTGCCAAGGCGAATTGAATGCGCGCTGATCACCGGAACAAGAGCTGCAAGAATGAAGGGAAGCTCGTACGCAATAACCAGCTTCATCTCCCTTGAAGCTCCCAGACTGGCAAGGGGGTTTCTTGAGGCAAATCCACCAAGAATAATGCTGAGTGAGGGAATTGCGAGAAGGTAGATCGCTACGATCCAGTCTCCCATGAAACCCTCGGAAAAGAACTGATTAACCCAGAACAGTGTCGCAACTGCTATCACACCGGAAATCCCGATAACCGGGGCTATAAGGAAGGTTACCTTCGATGCCCCTTCCGGTATGACGGTTTCCTTTCCCAGAAGTTTCACTATATCGATGAAGGGCTGAAGGAAAGGAGGACCCACCCTGTACTGAACCCTTGCTGTTACTTTCCTGTCTATCCAGCTGGTAATAAGACCCAGAATCGCTGTAGCCGCAAAGCCGAACACAAGAAGGTAGACAAATGTCATGCATTGCTCCTGTCCCAGTGAGTGGAGTGAACAACAAGGCGATTGCCCAGTTCGAATATGTTCTCTCCCTCAACTTTTCCTTTGACTGATGACAGGGCACCGTATGGACAGGTTTGAATACAGGTATAATCTCCTCTGCCTTCGCAGTAATCACAGATATTGGCAAGATACGGCACGATTTCCGGATATATTGTTCCGTAAGGACATGCATGCGAGCAGGATCGGCAGTTAACGCAAAGCGCTGTATGCCTTACAAGCATATCTCCGCCTTCTAACTTCTCAAGAGCGTCTCTGGGACACGAGTTAACGCAGTGCGGTTCTTCGCACTGTCTACAGATAAGGGCGTATGTAGCGAGTTCAATGAGAGAAATTATTCCGTTGTTGATATGATGATAGAAATAACTGCATTCTATGACGCATTTCTCGCACTGATCGGAATTGCATATATCCAGATCTATGAAAAGCTTCTTACCGCCTTTCTTCTTCTCAATATCATCGATTCTACCATGAAGCTGATCAAACGTTGTTTTGTTCATCTCCATAGGTGCCTACTCCCAGATTCCGGGATACTCCCGGATCATATCGTAAGTGAAGACGGGGCCGTCCTTGCAACAATAATAGGGGCCTATTCTGCAGTGTCCGCACTTGCCGAAACCACAGGACATGTTTTTCTCCATGGAGAGATAGATATTCCTGTCCCGAACTCCGAGTTCCTGCAGCTTGAATGTTGCAAATTTCATCATTATGGGAGGACCGCACACAATGGCCTTTGCCCGCTTAAAATTAACGTCAATATCATCCATTATCGTTGTAACAACACCTACAGGGCCGTTCCAGGAATCGTCGCCCTGGTCCACTGTAAGTTTCATATCGATATCGTCCCGTTTCATCCACTCCTCAAGCTCCCTGCGGTAGAGGAATTCCTCGGGATTTCTGCATCCGCCTCTGTACACCAGACTGGCAAACTGCTTTCTCATATGAAAAAGGCCATACATAAGAGTCCGGACCGGCGCAAGTCCAACACCGCCACCGATGACCAGAACATCCTGGCCTATGAATTTCGTAAGCGGATATCCCTTACCCAGAGGTCCCCTCAGTCCGACGGTGTCACCGGGTTTCAGTTCGTGAATGGCATCGGTAACTTTTCCAACCTTCACAATTGTTATCTCCATCGTATCCTTGATATGTGAATCCGATGATGGAGTGAACGGAGCTTCACCTGAGCCGGGAACTGAGAACTCCATGAACTGCCCTGGCTTAAAAGTGAGTTCTTCCTTTGGCTTTAGAAGGAATGTTTTAATTGAAGGTGTTTCGATTGTTACCTTCAATACCTCTGCTTGAATGGATCGGTATGGGTTTATCATCATACTTCCAGCCTTGCCAGAACATCCCTTATGTCTATCTTGCCGGGACATGCAGCTATGCATCTGCCGCACCCCGTACAGCCGATTTCTTTTAGCACTTCAGGGAAGTAATTGAATTTCTTGTCAAACCTGTTTCTAAACCGCATCCACAATTGATCCCGCGGGTTGTCTCCTCCGGCCACCCTTGCAAAGTCATGTATCATACATGAATCCCATATTCTGAACCTTGCGAGTTTGCCATCAGATTTCTGATCGTACAGAAGGAAGCAATGACAGGTTGGACATATTGTATTACAGGCTCCGCATTCCACACAGTCTTCAGAAGCGTCTTTCCAGATACCCGATTCGTAATGTTTTTGTATGATCCGCTTCAGTCTGTCAACATTGGGAATTCTCTTTTCCTTAGCTTTCTTCATTACTTCTGATTTAACAGTACTTCTATTCTGATTGACAGCATTTTGCTGAGCATCAACTGCTTTAATGAACAGGTTCTTATTGCTTTCAACAACATCATAACCTTTATCGCTTCCAGTAGTAACAATGAAACCGTCATCAACCGGAGAAAGGTTAATATCAAATTCTGATTCCGGCCAGGGATTGATATCTACCGATGTACAGAAGCATGTTTCGCCAACACCCGTACAGTCAGCGGAAATAATCAGTCCTTCTTCTCTTGCTTTCATGTAAGTGGGGTCACCGCATTCATCGTCAATAAATACGAAATCAAGTATTTTGAAACCTTTCAGGTCACACGCCTTGACTCCCACAATGCAGAGGGGCTTATCATCCCGTAGAATATCCGGCTTAAAATCCTCAGCAACCTTCTCACGTCCCAGGAAATAGAATGATTTGAGTGGGTCAAACGATCTGATCTCGCCAATCTCATAATTTGTATCCGACTCGCCAAGAAGCGAATAGCCGGTACTGTCCCCCATACTGCGAGGAACGTATACCCTGTAATCCCCCATGAGGGACTCAAGAAGTTGATCAAGATTACCCCGTGTGATGAAATGCATTGCAAAGAAATAGAGATGGGAAACAGGTTTGTCAAGGGGTTTGAAAGAGCAAAATCAGCTCATACTGATACTTATTTTTATAATAGTATCAGACAAGTAGTTACGATTTGAATAATCCTGGATGAATACGTTTTTATGTGGTTTTGTAAGTACACATATACTTTTCAGTGTAGAATTCCATACCTGATTGACCGGATTTTCCCCGAAACACAAATCCGAAGCCATCATCAATATGTTCGTATGTTATTTTTTTTCTGAATGAAATCAGACGTGAGTACTTCCCCGACTTCTCAGTAAAACGTTCTGACTTGAGAATTCTCAGGCCGGATTCTTTCCGGGCTATCCGAGGTATTCCAGAGCTTTTCTTCTCATAAGATCTCACGTCTTCAATAATAGTGCTTTTGTAACCTCCTAATTATCATTTATTTACATTATTCGTCAACCGTTGACAGCACCTGCAGAGCAATCTATATAGATGGGATCGGACGCCACTTACGCCACTTGCTGAGATATACAAGTGTCGCAAGTGACATCCGGTCCCTAATGAAGGAGTTGATGATGATTAGAGGCATGTTATTATTAATTGTGGTCATGACCGCTTTTACTTTTCTACCGGAGGTGTACGGGAACGGGTACGATGACTACCCCCCCGATCTCGCCTGGTCACCTGTGGATGATGTACTTGTTGCCGCTCTGGAGGACAGGCTCGTAATATGGACACCTGGTAAAGGACAGTTAACCGTTGCAGAGGGTGAGGCGGCATCCCCCGCTTTCACTCCCGACGGTGAATGGGTGGCCTTTATTCTGGACGGAAATGTGCGCTACTTTCAGGTGGACAACCCTCAAAGCTGCAGGCAGCCTGTTCATATAGGTGATGCAGTGGCCTGCACATTCGATCCACAGGGGCATTACCGTGATCCGGTTCTCTGCTTTACTAGGCGTTTCCTTGGCAGCGATCTTTATGTAACCGGTCTTTTTTCTGATGATGTCTTCCTGCTTCTCCCCGAGTATTCTGAAGCCAGGGTCAACGCTCCTGTGATATCACCCGATGGTAGCAATATCGCCTGCATGAACTTTGCTATGAATCCTGGATGGTATGAGGAACTCTATATCATCGGTGACTCCGCACCTTCGGGAAGACGAGCCAGAGCTGATACGACTTTCTACAGGTGGGACTGGCATGAATCCAACCCTGTGTGGATAACCGACAGGGTGCTGCTGTTCCAGATAGGCGGATGGGGAGAATGGGAATTGAGATTTCTCAACATAGAATCTGGCATCGATAAAGTGTTCATGGATAACGCAAGCCAGGTCTCCGCTGTTCTGGATGGACAGCTACTGGCATTCTGCAGGAAAGATCCTTTCCCGGTGGCGGACTTTGGACGTTCCTGGGAAGATCCTACT
>JAIOSX010000227.1 GCA_021107345.1 Candidatus Aegiribacteria sp. | reverse complement strand
AGCTGCTCTTCGGTGAGGGTTATTCTTACAATCGGAGTTCTACCTTCCTCTTCAGCAAAGACGGTTCCCACAGAGGCCGAAATGAGCAGGATCATCGATATCAATGTAACCAGAGTTGTCCTCATATCTCCACATCCTTTTCCATCTGGATCCGGCAGTAGAACCGAATCCTGTTACCATACATCTCCCGGCTGGCAGTCAGTATAAAACATGGTTAAGAGACTCATGGTAACGGTTATATATACAATACTCACCAGACGTTTTATTACCATGAACAATAGAAGTGACTGTGTCAATTAGTATTTAATCGCTATTACTCCACACTTACATAGAGCTGCATCAGTACACCCTCTTCCGAGGGAATAAAGTCCTCCGGATAAAACTCGAAATCGTAGCCGTTCCCGTGTGTGTAATCTGATAAGGGCAGCCATTCACCGTAGATGTAGTCGTAGATCATATCCAGTTTATCGAACGGGAATGTGAATACCGCATACTCACCGTCAGGGATGCTCAACTCCATCATCCCGTCGGGAAGTGGGCCGGTCATGTCGAACTGAACGCAGGCAAGGTAGCTGAACTCCCCTGTTGTCTCATCATATCCAAGGAGTACCCCGTAGGCATCATCTTTGAAACTGTATCTGGGTATCTCATCTATCCTGTGGACGAATTCCTCCCAGAGGGCTATAACCTCCAGGTGATCGCTCCCGGTGTAGTCCATTCCTATCACCGTGAACCCTTCAACAGGCATGATTTCGACCTCGACCAATTCGCTTATTGCCGGCTCTTCAGAAGCGGCAAGTATGGCTGGCAGGATTACTGCCAGAATGATAAGCCTCATCTACTCTCCTTCCGTGAACCTGCACACCTGACCTTTACATTGCCCGTTCCGGTTGTTAACCGGAATCTATCTGATTACAATCATACTGGTTGATGCCGTGAATGATCCTGAAGAAACCCTTACATGATACAGTCCTGAAGGTGTTAATGTACCTGAAGATACTTCAAGGTTC
Source organism: Candidatus Aegiribacteria sp. (assembly GCA_021107345.1). Next base: position 2,651 of record JAIOSX010000227.1, on the reverse strand, counting down.
CACACAAGATTGTGGGAACCTGCAGTCAGTTCATCTCTGATCAGAGTCGTTACAATCCTTCCTGTAATGTCAAAGATATCAACACGTGCAAAACCGGCCTGTGCAAGGCTGAAACTGATAACAGTACTGCTGAAAGCGGGGCTTGGTGATACAGGATTCAGGTTGTTGAAGTAAGCAGTTCCGCCTTCCTCCTCACCAATACCAACTCCTGTAACATCTATGGTTCCGTCGTATGTATCATGATTATGAGCCCAGACATAGATGTTGATCGTGCCCGAAGTTGATGGAGTTACGTAAATTCCAACCTGTCCGGAAGCATCGGTATAGTCGATCTCATAAATTTCACCTGTCTGCCAGTCGCCTTTCTGAAGACATACACGGGCACCGACCAGCGGATTGCCACCGCTTGACACATCCACAAGAATGTTGTCGTTACCGGAGATACTTGAAGTATGTGTAACGTCCAGTTCCTCAGCCTCGAGTGTCCACATTGGAAGCTCTGGATCTCCAAAAAGATTGTATTCCTTCACACACCAATCGTAATATTCTGAATAAGGTTGTGAAGGGGGATGATAATCATCCAGTCCTGTGGCGTGGGCAATCCCCATTTCAAACAGGTTATTATTGAAATACTCATTATAAAATGCCTGACACAGGTGTTCGCTCATGCCTTCACCGATTGCCCCCGGGAAATACCATCCATATCTGGCGTTGAAAGCTCCAAAACCTCCGCCTTCTTCACTGTTTATCCACCCATCGCCACAGCACCATTCGTCGAATGCGCCGGTCAAACATGCCATTGTGTTCCATATCGTAACACTTCCGCCGTTTGTGATGTTTGTAAGATTCATGATGTCTGCAACGGTAAAATCCTCTCCGTAATTCGTATACATGCCTGTTATTCCACCGTGATTTGCATGATAAACGTGGTGAGCACCATCACTTATCATTGCTATTGTATTCGGTGTGCTGTTTGTAGCCCACATCTCGTAGAGTTTTTCTTCGTCCCATCCCGCCGGAATGTAGTTGTCAGAGATGAGTTCTCCTCCTTCACCTCCATAACTGCCACCGTAACCGGAAAGATCACCGCAGGTATATCCCATCCTTATCTCTGCCGGGGAGGATTCGAAGTAGTCAATACTGGCAGTATCGAAAGTGCTGGGCCTGTGCTCGTAGAAGAGCACCTTGTTAACAAACAGCTCTGCTTTTGCTGAAGAAGCAACTGTAGCGCGGCCTACCCAGAGATCCGGGTGATAATCGACATCATCCGCAGCCTCGCCCCATACGTGATTTCCGCTGCTGTCCCAGAGATCTTCTCCCGGGTAGGAATCGTTGATATCAGCGAAGTAGAGATCGCAGGGTGAATATTCAGTATTGCTTCCTGCATCCAGCTTTGCTCTTCTGGCTACGACTCTGCTGTCATCTCCGGCTATAAGCACATAATCCACACCTTCATCCCGGCAGTCGGTGAGAAATGCCCGGATATCCTGTGGCAGATCTAAAAAACTGTACTGACCCTGAATCCAGTCTGTTGTATAGACACTGGTTGGAATTCCCTTTGATGTTTTCCAGTCAGCCAGTTCCTGCATCGCGGTTTCATATTCAGGAATTGTGATGATAACATACTGACCATAAGTCAGATCTTTTGCATCAACAAACGAAGCACCTGAGGGAGAAACATCCAACGGATTTACTACAAGATCTCTAAGCATCTCCTGTGAGCGGAGTTCGCTTGAAAAGAGTCTTCTCCGTACAAGTATTGCAGAGTTATCGCTATGGTACTGAACCGAAATCTGCAGATTTGAAAGAATCTGCAGTTCTCCGCTTGAAGGATTCCATCTTACCGGATATACAGTAGCATAGGCAACAGGGATACCCCATAATACTGATGATCCGGACAATTCTGCTATTCTATCGGGATAAAATTCATCAGAACCATAAAAAGCCGGGTCTGGCTGAGCAGGTGTTGTCAATACCGGCAGTGAAACCGGAACAGGCAGAGTGGTTGGAAGAACCAGTTCCGGACCGGTTCGGAAAGTTCTGTAGTCTGCTTCAATAATTTCTATTGATACAGCACAACATCCGGTTGGCATCGCAATTCTGACGGGCATCACCGGAAGAGAAGGAAAACCGACAATATCTGTTGAAGGGAAACCGGGAGCTGTTACTTCCATGAATGAATCCATATTCGTGATTCTTATCTCTGTTTCGTTGAAGGGGATATTTATCGAAATTTCAGAGGCATAAGAAAAAGTTGTTAAAACCAGGAGAGACAAGTTTACAATAAAAAGTCCTGTTTTCATTTCCCGACCTTTCTGGCATTTATTAATCAACACTGTCAAATATCTTATAAGTATTCTTATAACTATTCTATAATTTTCAGTTCAGTAATACAGATGTTCAGTCATAATCAAATACAGGGAAACTGGTTGTCTCGTCACATCGGAAAGCAATAGGATAATGAATTTTCCACAATCCCATGACCTGCTCGTAAAGCAACCCATTTGTCCCGGTAAACCTCCGATTCCTGCCTGAAACCAGCATGCCAGAAGCTTGTGGTTCCCGGATGATTCCGGAAACCAGCATGCCAGAAGTTTGTGGTTCCCGGATGATTCCGGAAACTGACCATACGGTGTGAAACACCCCCAGTC
>JAIOSX010000096.1 GCA_021107345.1 Candidatus Aegiribacteria sp. | reverse complement strand
TGAGCAAGGTGGTTGCTGTATTCGTTCTGGTCTCATGCTTTTGTACGGTTGTATCTGCTCAGGAGTATGACCTGCTCGTACATGAAGCCCTGAACATGATGCTGGCCTCGGATAATCAGGCTGCACTGGAGCTGTACCGGCAAGCCTTTCAGGCCGAAGACGGCAATCTCATTGACTTTCTCAACGCTGCTTGCGCTGCTGCTCTGTGCGAGGATTCCGATTTGGCGTTCATGTATCTTGACAAGGCAGTCAACGCTAACCTTATCGAGAAGCAGTGGCTTGAGGAAGACGAGGATCTTGTAAGCCTTCACTCAGATAGCCGTTGGTATGCTTTGCTGGCGACCGTGGATGCCAATGTGGATGCTATACTGGCCTCTTTTTCGGAAGATCACCCGGAGGGTCCGGTGGTTTCATTACCTCAGCCCCGACTATCAAGTGATGTGTCAGTGGAAGAGGCAATGCAGAACCGGCGCTCCGTCCGCTACTATGAGGATTCACCATTGACCGTCGCCGAGGTTTCGCAGCTCCTGTGGTCTGCCTACGGGCTGAACTACCCGGTCGAGAACGCACCGGACTTCCTTCGTGGCGGTCTGAGGACAGCCCCTTCTGCCGGGGCATTGTATCCTCTGGAGCTATACCTGGTTGTACGTGATGTGACTGGTCTCGATCCGGGGATCTACTTGTACAAATCCGAGACCCATGAGCTCGTGCGCCTTGTCGGCGAGGATTGCTGGGAAGAATTCAGCAATGCGGGGTTCAACCAGTCTCATTTCGAGACAGCAGCGGCGGCAATTGTGTATTCGGCTGTATTTGAACGGTGTACGGAGAAATACGGCGAGCGCGGTCGGGATCGTTATGTGTGCATGGATCTCGGCCATTCAGCCGAAAATGTATACCTTCAAGCCTATGCCCTGAATATCGGAACTTGCGCCATCGGAGCCTTCAGCGACCTGGCTTTAAAGCATGTGATCCGGATGACCAGTGCCGAAGTGCCGCTCTATATCATGCCGCTCGGTAAGGTGTGATGAGAGCAGTACGGAGATTCGCCGTCCATATACATCATTATAGTACGGAGATTCGCCGTCCATATACATCATTATATAGGAACTTACATCTGAATCATCTGCATACTTGAGGGTATCCATATATTACAGGAAAGAGAGAGTATCAGGTTGTACCTGATTGTGAACAGCAATACAGGGAATTCTGATCATTATTACCGCATTCGAAATATATCACTTTTCAGGAATGATGTGATTATCTTGAGATTGCCGGCAGCAGATATCTTTGGGAGGGATAAGAATTTATGATTAGAAGGATCGGTATTGATATGGGATCCGTGAGCACGAAGGTCGTACTCACGGACGGAAACAGTATTACCGCCGCTCTATACAGAAGGCACCACGGCAAACCCGTCGATTCCCTGGTAGATATCCTTTCGGATCTTGAGGGGTGGGAGGGAAGTCCGGCAGCTTTTACCGGCAGTGCAGCGCGGAGTGCTTCGTCAGTCGCAGGTTGCGAAGTTATCAATGAAGTAGTTGCTCTGGCAGCTTCAATTCCTATTTATTGCCCGGAGGCTAAATCGGTTATTGAAATGGGAGGACAGGACTCGAAGCTTCTTCTTTTCAGGCAGACTCCTGACGGATTGATATTTGACGATTTTTCCATGAATTCAGTCTGCGCCGCAGGTACAGGCTCTTTCCTTGACCAGCAGGCTTCAAGACTGGGATTGAAGATTGAAGAACTCGGCGAACTGGCCCTTCAATGCAGCCATCCGCCAAGAATAGCTGGGAGATGCAGCGTATTCGCCAAATCGGATATGATTCATCTGCAGCAGATAGGTACACCGGTATCCCATATAGTTGCCGGTCTCTGTTTTGCGGTGGCAAGGAATTTCAAGAGTTCCATTGCTTCAGGAAGGGATTTTCGCCCTCCTGTAGCATTCGTTGGCGGAGTAGCGGCAAACAAGGGAATGGTCGATGCCTTCCGGGAAGTTCTCGGAAGTGAGTTTTCTGATCTTATCATCCCTGAAAATTTCAGATGCCTTACAGCCGCAGGCGCAGCACTGGCAGCGAATGACGGCGAATACAGCATCATCAACAGCGATTTTACCAGCAGGCTTCTGAATATCAGAAAAGAAAGCTCTGCGGAGAACACCCTTCGACCCCTCAGGAGTTACGCAATTCAGCACCCCGAGTCCAGGGAACTACCTGTGAATGTTGATGAACCTGTCTATCTGGGCATCGATGTCGGCTCCATAAGCACAAATCTGGTTGCGTTAGGTGAAACTTCCGGAAAGCTCCTTGCATCCGAATACCTGATGACTGCCGGAAGGCCTTTGGAAGCAGTAAAACAGGGACTTTCAAGACTGGAGCATGCTCTGGGCACGGACAGGAAAGTAATTGGATTGGGTACTACAGGTTCCGGGCGGTATATGACAGGTGATTTTACAGGCGCTGATGTAATCAGAAATGAGATCACAGCCCAGGCCAGGGCTGCTGTGGAAACCGATCCTGCTGTCGACACAATATTCGAGATAGGCGGCCAGGATTCGAAATACATATCTCTTGAAAAAGGAAGAGTGATTGATTTTGAAATGAACAAGGTCTGCGCAGCTGGAACGGGTTCTTTTCTTGAAGAACAGGCAGAAAAGCTTGGCCTGGACATACGGGAATTCGGGCCTCTTGCTCTAAGCGCAACAACACCATGCGGCCTTGGAGAGCGTTGTACGGTCTTCATGGAAAGCGACGTCTTTTCTCAACAGGCTGATGGCGCTTCAGTTGAGGATATTGTTGCCGGGTTGTCATATTCTATCGTTAAGAACTACCTTCATAGAGTTGTAGGAGAGAAGAAAATAGGAAATCATATATTCTTCCAGGGTGGAACTGCTTTCAATACAGGTGTAGCTGCTGCCTTCAACGCTGTTCTAAAGGACAAACAAGTAATCATCCCCGATGACCACCACGTAACGGGCGCCATCGGAGCAGCGCTCCTGGCAAAGGAGGAGAAGCCCCCCGGTCCATCAAAATTCAAGGGGTTCATACTTGCAGATGAGAAATACAGACAGGAAACCTTCATATGTGAAGGATGCCCGAATCGTTGCGAAATTCACCGAATAATACTTCATGACGGAAAAGACCTCTTCTACGGAGGAAGATGTGAGAAGTACGAAACGGAAAGTACTTCTTCCACCCAGGTTGATCCCGGAACTAACTGGTTCAAGGAGAGAGAAACGCTTCTTATGGACGGTTACACCGGTGCTGTTTCAGGGAATAGACCGCTTGTCGGAATACCCAGAGCGTTATGGTTCTGGGAATTCTTTCCCTTCTTCAGAACTTTCTTCGAGGGATGCGGTTTTGATGTGATCATATCAGGTACCTCGACCAGCAGTCTCATACATTCAGGTGTTGAAAGCGTCGCCGCAGAGACATGTTTCCCGGTGAAGCTCGCCCATGGGCATGTTATGGACCTCCTCGAGAAGGATATCGATTACCTGTTCCTTCCTTCCATACTCAGATCATTTCCGAACGGTGATTTCACGGAATCCTATAACTGTCCCTATATTGAGGCTTCACCGTATATCATCGACTCCGGTCTTGGTCTTTCCTCTGAGGAGAATATCACAACTCTTAGCCCGGTGCTTGATTTCTCCCTTCAGGGAAGGGAATGGATGAACGGCCTGGTGGAAATGGCCGCAGGGCTTGATATAAATACTGCTACCGCCAGAAAAGCCGCATCGGAAGCTAAAAGTAAACATCTAAGATTCAGAGATTCCCTTCTGAAGGCGGGTAAACGGGCTCTGGAGGAAATCGGAGAAGACCAGCCTGCCTTCGTAATCATCAGCAGGCCATACAATGGAGCTGACGCGGCTGTGAACGTGGGACTTCCGGACAAACTTGCGAAACTGGGAGCATCAGTGATTCCGACGGATTTTCTGGAACTACCCCTGAAGCGTGCAGCAGAGATACACAGAAATATGTACTGGCAGTACGGCCAGAGGATTATAGCGGCCGCACTTGCCATCAGGGAGGATCCCAGGCTTAACGGTGTCTACATCACTAATTTCGGCTGCGGTCCGGATTCGTTCATTCAGCACGAGGTAGCAGGAATAATGGGTGAAAAACCTATGCTGACAATAGAGATAGATGAACACGCTGCCGACGCAGGGGTGATTACGAGATGTGAAGCCTTCATGGATGCGATCAAAGGAAGAAGACAGCATGGAACATCTCCGTTCCTCCAACAGCTTGGGAACAGGAATATGGAGATCGGTAAGAGAACAGTCTGGGTACCATGGCTGGGTGATGCGACCTGGATAGCTGTTGCTGCGGCAAGGAAACACGGTGTCAAAGCCATTAAAATACCTCCAACGAACAGGGATTCCGTTGCGCTGGGCCGCTCAGTAACAACCGGCAAGGAATGCTATCCGGCAATCATAACCGCAGGAAACATGCTGTCCGTTCTTAAGGATAACGAACCGTCCGAAACAGCATTCTTCATCGGCACTGCGTCGGGACCATGCCGTTTTGGCCAGTACTGCAGTTATCACAGGATACTTCTTGACAGGTTGGGTTACGAAGATGTTCCAATACTTACCGCAACCTCAAGTGATTCTTATACCAGCGTAAAGGAACTATCTACCGTTGGATTCCAGGTAGATATGCTTAAGGCTGCCGTAGCCGGTGATGTACTGAAAAGTGCTCTTTACAGAGTTCGACCCTATGAACTGAAAAAAGGATCGTCTGACATGGTACTGGATAAGTATCTTGCTGCAACTGCCGAAGCCATGAGCAGCGGAAGGTCCCTTATTCCGGTACTTGAAGAAGCTGCATCGGAATTCATGAGCATTCCGAGAAGTGATGTTCCGAAACCTCTGATCCTGATGTTCGGTGAGATCTACGTAAGGAACGATCCCTTCGCGCACTCGCAAACGGACCTGCGTATTGAAGCTCTGGGTGGAGAAGTCCTGTATACTCCTCTGATGGAGTGGTTTGAATACGTTAATCATTCCTTCATAAGTAAATCCAAGGACAGAAAACAATTTGTTGATCTTATCAAAGGATACTCAAGAATGAAGATCATGAAGAGGATTCGAAGGAAACTGGAAGCTCCATTTTCCGACTTACTCACGGACCGTCCAGGATTAGAACCTGAAGAGATCATGAAGGCGGCACACCCTTACATGAAAGAGAACATCGGGGGGGAAGCTATCCTCTGTGTTGGCGCTCCACTTGCCTTTAATGAAAAAGCGGCAATAGACGGCGCCATCAATATCTTTCCGTTCACATGTCTTCCCGGAACCGTTGTGACTGCTATAAGCAAGAAGATAAGAAAAGAACACAGAAACCTTCCGTGGCTGAACCTGGCGTTCGACGGTCAGGAGGATACAGATAATGAAGCAAGGCTGACCGCGTTCATGTACCAGGTCAGGCAGAATTTCAGGGTCAGGTCGGCGAAAGTGTCAGACAATCACGCTGCAGCCATTGAAATAAAGCAATAACACTGAAAGTGCAGGAAATATGAAAACCGAAAGTTACGTACCGGATCTTCTTTCCTTCCTTAACAGTTCACCAACAGCTTCATGGGCTGTTACACGTCTGGCATCGAAACTTGATGAGAACGGCTTCACAAGGCTGGAAGAGGGTAATTCCTGGAGCATTGGTGCAAATGTAAGGTTCTACACCGTTCGTTCATCGTCATCGATTATCGCAGGGATAACAGGTACGGAAACCTGTGACACTGCAGGGTGCAGGATAATCGGAGCCCACACTGATTTTCCCGGTTTCAGGATCAAGCCGGAACCTGAAAGAAAAAAAGAGAATATCAACGTTATAGGTGTTGAATTATACGGCAGCCCCATACTTGCAACCTGGTTCGACCGCGACATATCCGTTGCAGGGACTCTTGCTGTTCGCGAAGATGATAATATTACCAGAAGATCATTCATGATCAGAAAACCTATCTTCCGTATGGCATCCCCTGCGATACATCTCAATAGAGAAGTCAACAAGAACGGTTTTAAAGTGAATCCCGAGACGAACACGCCGCTGCTCTTCTCCTCTTCTGGTGCGGATTTCGATGATGTACTATTACTTGCGTGTAAGTCAGCAGATGTGGAAAGTGACTCCGTTTCAGGATGGTCCATGGAAATATGGGACCCTCAACCTGCGGCCCTCGGCGGTATTGAGGACGATTTCATATTCTCCGGAAGGCTTGATAACCTCGCGATGTGCCATGCGGGGATCGAGGCTCTGCTGGCTTCGGAAGAGTGCCCGCAGACCAGGCTGGTAAGCCTTTTCGACAACGAAGAAGTAGGCTCGAAAACCCTTAACGGAGCCGGGTCATCATTCCTTGATACAGTCATTGAAAGGCTTGCCGGGGGAAGGGACGAGTATTTCAGATGTCTCTCAAAAAGTATTCAGGTCTCAGCCGATGGAACACACTCGGTGCATCCTAACTACTCCGGAAAGCATGATCCCGGATGCCGGCCGATTCTTAACGGAGGCCCTGTAATAAAGGTGAATTCGATGGAGAGATACACATCAAACGACATTACATCCGCTTACTTCAGAACCTGCGCTGAGAGATCAGGCGTCGATATCCAGTATTTCGTAAGCAGGAACGATATGCCCTGTGGAAGTACGATTGGACCCGTAACATCTGCCAGAATGGGCATCAGAAGTGTTGATGTGGGGAACCCTTTACTGTCCATGCACTCTGTCCGGGAAACAGCCGGAAAATCAGATCACGGGGCAATGATAAGGGTACTGACTGAACACATGAGGGGCTCTGTGAATATCAGAGACTGAACTCCGATTATCCGAATTCCACCAGACAGATGACGTTTCCGTCAGGGTCTTTGCAGTAAAGGTATTTATTACCGAAAGCACGTATATTGTCGTGCATTATCTTTCCGCCAGCCTCGGTAATCCTCGCTGCCACTTCTTCTATGGATGGAACTGATACGGCAATTGAAAGATGCCTGTCCATTGGTGAATCCTCGGAGCGATATACCGAACTGTTCACTCCGGTACCCTTACCAGAATCCATTCTCCATCCATCCGGCGGTTCCGGGAACTTGCTTATCCTCCAGTTGAACACTTCCTGATAGAAATCCGTTATTATTTCAGGCTTGTCCGATGTTATTTTAACATGAATTATTCTATTCATACAATATCCTTTCGCTGAAACTAGGAACCTGTCCGACAATGAAACATTGGCATAAAACCCACACAGCTGGCTATAATACTCGCATATTATCGTCAAATACATCAAGTATTCTCCTCAAATCTCCGAGCATTCTATCTCAGCCGTGAGGATATTCTGCTCAATGCCCATTGCCGGATAGGCTCCTAGAATACTAAATTTTGAACAGTCGAGTCAATAGTTGTAAAAGAGTTAGAAATCCATTCTCCTGAATCTCCAGTACCCGATCGATAGGAGAACAAGACTCCAGAGAAACGCGTATATCAGGTGGATGGATGGAACGCTTGCCGTAACACCGAAAAAGGCGAGATTCTCTGTTATAACGGCATCTGCCGGAATAAGACCGTATATCACGCCTCTGTAGCCTCTGTCCGCGGGAAAGGCATAAATGATAGTATACGTTATTGTCTCTAAAGCTTCAGGCGTATCTCCGGGGAACATCTGCATCACCTCGTACAGGCCGCCGAAAAGTGAAGCCACTGAAGATAGAAAAAAGACGATCAGCATAGACGCGATTTTCTTAACAACAAGAGAAAGCAGCATTACTGCAGCCCAGACGACAGTCAGCCATGAAAACATGGAAACGAGAACCAGGGGTATGCTTCTCGGTGTGAACGGAAAGTAAATCATTGTTATAACAAGTATTCCACCGAAGAGTATTACTGCAAGAGCGTAGGATACTGCCAAGGGGGCAAGACCTATTGAAAGGTAGACCTTAAGCCTTGTCTGGGGAAGGGAAAGCCAGAAGGGCATTCGACCCTGTCCGATCTCCTCGGGCAGCATAGTCGATCCGATTACTATGATAAGGGCGGTCACAAGCGTTGCGGCAAGCGGACCTGCGGTTAATATTGCTGCGAGGGCTGCATCTGCCGGACCCAGCATATCAACGGCCATGTCAGCCTGTCCGTGTCCCATATGCAGCTCCGCCGAGGAAGCCGCTGAAACCCCCCACCAGTACAGTCCCAGAAACGCAACTGTTGCAATACCGGCGGTCAATACGATCTTCCTTCTAAGAAGCTGCTCTATTCCGTTAAGAAACAATATCGTTCCCCCGTTCAGACTCGTTATCCATGATCCTCAGGAAAACATCCTCCAGGCTTTCTCTCATCTGACTTATTCCACTGAATCGAATACCGGTATCAAGTACGGAACGAGTCATTTCAGGGAACGCGGCTGGATCATCAAGTTCCGCTATGACACCTTTTGATTCTTTGCGGCAGGAATATCCCCTTTTTTCAAGGGAGAGCTGCATCTTCTCAGAATTATCAGTTTCGATATAGGCCAGACCGGTCTGTCTGGAGAGGGTATCCAACTCACCCTCCGCGATTAGCCTGCCTTTGCTGATGAAGGTAGCTGTATCACAAACCCTCTCTACTTCCCCCAGAAGGTGAGAATTGATAAGTACAGTTGCTCCTTCGGAAGCAAGGTTACGTATCAGGTTCCGAACGAGTATTCTTCCGCCGGGATCCAGCCCGGAGGAGGGTTCATCGAGAAGTACGAGTTCAGGCTTCCCGGAGGTGATGAGTGAGAGTGCCACCCTCTGTCTCTGTCCCCTGGACATTTTGCCGACAGGTCTTTTCATGAGATCTACGCACTCAAGCTCTATGCATCGGAGACGAAACTCTTCTATGGATGATTCGTGCCTTATGCGTTCCAGCTGCTTGAACAGAACGGCAGGAGTCGCCCATGATGGAAAAGTGACATTCTCAGGCAGATATCTGACACCTCTTCTTGAGAGAGGAGAGGATACGGGAAGATCAAAAATAGTTACTGAGCCTGAATCCGATCCCACAAGACCGAGAAGGATTTTCATAAGGGTTGTCTTTCCCGCTCCATTTGGACCCAGCAGTGAGAAAATGGTACCGGAAGATACAGCAAGACTGAAATCCGAAAGAGCCTGCACCTTCCTGAAGGATTTTGAAATGTTCTCGACTCTTATAAGACAATCTTTTCCCAAAAAATGCATCCTTTAGTATATATCAGCTAACTTGGACTAAACAGAACAGGGTATTTTTGAAATATAGTAAAAAAACATCAAGTGCAGTTCTCGGAACAGTAATAGGGCTTTTGCTGGCGTGGCTTCTCCTTAAATTCTCAGTTGGAAGCGGCGACATCAGCAATGCGATATACAGCATTTTTAACAGGGTCACTGTGGCGGACAGGCTTCTTCTCCTGGGGGCTTTCCTGCTTTTTCTTACGAGCCAGGTACTCAGAGCATTCAGATGGATGCTTCTGAGCTACGGAAGAAAATATCGCTTCACTCTTTCAATGGCTGTAACATCGATACATATCGGTCTGGGGCATCTTCTGCCTTTCAGGCTGGCCGATGTTGCCTTTGTAGGTCTTTTCAGGCATTTCGGAGAGGTTCCCGTCGGGCACGGCACCGCAAAGGTATTCCTGGCGAAGCTTCTTGATCTTATGGCCATGGGTGTTGTTATCGGCTCCGCAGTCGCTACCGGTGCAGGGGGGATGGTTCTTATGGCACCGCTTCTTCTTCTCGCCGGATTTCTCGGTATAGTTTTCATGTACCCTCTTTTCAGAGCATCACGAAAACCGTTTCAGTGGATTCTTGACAGAGTTCTGCATCTTGACAGACCACAATGGTTCGATGACCTCCTTGAAGCTTCTTCAGTATGTAACAGAAAGGGGAAAATGGCTTCAGCCTTTCTGATTTCCATACTTGTCTGGGGGAGTAAGCTTTCAATGTTCTGCCTTCTCCTGCAAGCCCTGGGAGTAACTGGAATTCCCGGATGGAAAGTCTTCCTGGCAAGCGGAGTTACGAATATTATAATGGCCCTTCCGATCAATGGTCTGCTTAGTATTGGAACGGTTGAGGCAGGGTGGACAGCCGGATTCGCCATGGTCGGTATCGAAGGTCTTGTAATAGCAAACATAAACATCGTAGAATTGGGTTTCAGTGTTCATATACTATGGATGCTCATGGCAGTCCTTATAATGATCATGGCAGTTACACTGTTATGGTATGATAAGAAACTGAAAGACCGGAGCTTTATTAACTGAATCACTGTTAGGAATCTCATCGTGACCAGAAAAATAGTAATAGCAGGAGCAGGCGTTTCAGGGCTGACCCTAGCCGAAAGACTAACCGCCTCCGGAGATGATACATCCGTTACTGTACTCGAGAAAGAGAACTGTCCCGGTGGGCTTGCAAGAACATTTGAACGGGACGGATTCCTCTTCGATATCGGTCCCCATCGTTTTCACACATCCGATAGCGCTGTCAGTGAATATCTGCTTGAGATACTCGGTGATGATCATGTGACCATAAGCAGGTCAAGCAATGTATACATGGCAGGAAAATACCGCGGCTGGCCACTGACGATGAAATCGGTGGCAGGGCTTCCACTGCCTGTCCTTTTCAGAAGTTTTCTCGATCTCTTCCGCCTTAAGTCAAAGGGGGAGCTTTCTACG
>JAIOSX010000101.1 GCA_021107345.1 Candidatus Aegiribacteria sp. | reverse complement strand
TGCTTATCATTTCAGAGCAGAACACATCTTCTGAACACGATACTTTTGATTACATATTTGAATCAATGAGCGCCTTCGGTACGGTTGGTCTGTCTACAGGCCCTACTGCTGATTTGACCTGGACCGGAAAGGTAATAATCATACTGACAATGTTCGTAGGCCGGATAGGTCCGGCGGCACTGGCAGCCGCTACCGGCAGAAGGAATGTTATGCGTTACAGATATCCTGAAACACGTATCACTATAGGATAGAGCGGAGAAGAGCAGTTTTGAAGTCACAGAAATTTGCAGTTATCGGTCTTGGTTCTTTCGGGTTCAGCCTTGCGACAAAACTCGAGGATCTCGGCGCTGAGGTGCTTGCTATCGATAGAAGCGAACGGATAATACAGGAAATTAGCAATTCCGTGTCTGCAGCAGTGGCATTCGACTGTACCGATGAACACATGCTTGAAGCACATGGCCTCGCCAACATGGATCTTGTGATTGTTGCGATAGGCGAGGATTTCGGCTCAAATGTTCTGGTCACTAAAATTCTGAAGGACATGGGTCTTAAGGTTCACAGCCGGGCCACCAGTAATCGGGAGGCACGTATTCTAAAGGCAGTGGGAGCTGATTTCATATACACACCCGAGCAGACACAGGGCGTAACTGAAGCAAGACGCCTGACACTTCAGGGTGTCGAATCGTACCTTCCTCTTTCAGGTGGGATTGTTTTCGCCCATGTAGAAGTTAAGGAAGCAATGGTAGGGAGAATGCTCCGGGATCTGGATATCAGAAAGATCTTTGGTCTGAATATCGCATATATCGGTCGAATGACTGAGGATGGAAGAAAATACAGGATACCCAGACCTGATGATGTTTTCAGGGAAGACGATCATATTTTCATAATGGGAACCCAGAATGATATAAAAAGGTATCTCCAGAGCTGATTCTCAGCTGGGGTTGCCAGAGTCCTATTTCTTCCCCATCAACTCGGTGAAGCCTACAGAATTAAGAGCATGCCTCTGATCCTTATTAACGTCCCTGAAAAGTTGCAGACAGCTTTCGGGATTACTATTCTCCGCTGAAATGGCCTTGATCAAAAGGAGTATTACCTCTGGAAGCCTCTGGGGATCTTCAAAGGAGCCCTTCTGCTGCAGCCCCTCATCGGGAATAAAGATCAGTTTCCCAAGTACGGGTTTTTCCTGACGAAGCTTTCCGAATACGTTGACGGACTGTATGAAGCAGTTGGACCATATGTCAAGAAGAAGCACGTACCATTTGTTGAAGGCATCAATGAGAAGCTTTATCTCATCAAGACCCATACCGGACAGAGAAGCCGTCTTCCCCGGATAGAAGTAACCGGTACCTCCGATTACCGCTTCGTATTCGAGAAATTCCCACACTCCAGGACCGTCAAGGACCTTTTCGGGCATCCAGCCTGTTTCGGCTATGCCGTCAATCATGGGAATCAGGGTAGTCATATTATCCTTGACCACCCTTATCAGCCCCGATTTATTCTTGTTTGCCAGTTTCTCGTATAGTTCCATTATCTGTCCCTTGGGTCCTTTCAGGTTCCTCAGAACAGGTTCCTCTGTCCAGCATCTCAAGATATATTTCAGCAAGTTTTCTTCCAGAAAATAGTAGGACAGGATGAGTTCGGTGATATCATTCTCAAGCCAGTTGAGGAAATCATCCAGTCCCTTCACGTCACGTCCTATGAACCTGTAAGGTGTTCCATTCTTGATAGCATGATAAGCAACAGGACCGCTTTTATTATCGATTTTCCAGTAGCCGTCACAGTGAAGCTCACGACTGGCAAGCGCTCCCCTCGCAAGCTCGCGAAGATTCAGGTAACGTACTGAAATGTTCTCCAGATATTTGCTGGAATACGGCAGTGTTTCTGTGATCAGGATATCACTCACCTGATAAGCCTCGCTATCCTGTCAAATTTCGGGATACCCTTTCCCGGAACCCATGACCAGTACGTTACGAGTGCCTCACCCTTGATCAGATCAACATGAAGGGCTCCCCACACTCTGCTGTCGCTTGAATGATCGCGGTTGTCCCCCATCATGAATACATGATCCTCGGGAACAACGTAAGCCAGGACGCTGTCCTGAGTCAGAATACAATTATTCCTGATTTCCCAGTAGGCAAGATCCTGCACCCTGCCATACAGCTGGTCAAGACAATCCGGCCATGCCTGGTCAAGCGGGCTTGGCCGTAGTCTGTCCTGGAAACAGAGTGCCCAATTCTCCGAGGGCTCTCCGTTTACATACAGCGTATCACAGCTTACCCGGACAGTATCACCCGGAACAGCGACCAGCCGCTTTACGAAATCCTTTGCAGGTCCTACAGGATATTTGAAGATTAAGATCTCGCCAACTACAGGATCGCTGGTGGCAGGCATGATCAACCCGTATTCATCCCCCCTGAAACAGTGAAGAAGAGGCCTCATTCTATCTGTCCAGGGTATCTGCTGGCCCTCCTCGACTTTCATGACAAGAAGGTGATCTCCAACAAGCATGGTCCCTTCCATGCTCGGCGTAGGAATTCTGAAAGCTTCAATTACATATGGACGGAGAAAACCGAAAAATATTATCAGTGCCAGGGCCAGCTGTAAAATCCAGTCCTTTATCTTAGCAATCTTCAAAATACCTCCAGTATATTTCAAGGTGGCAAGCCAATGAATTGCACAGACTGACCACCAATGTCAACAGTTGAAAGAAACCGGGGAATCGGATCCTGACAGTACCTGTACTAAGCACCTCTATTATAATGCAATACTTCTCCATCATTCCATCACAGGTTTATCTTCGAACATAACGGAAACTGATGAGGATGTTGACACTGTGCTGTGACTGATTCATTGTGTCCTGGTTGCATGCATATATAAAACCACACAGGAGGTGTCCAGATGAACTCAATTTTATCCGAAGCCTATAAATATACTACTGGAGGAATACCTTTGGGCAGGATTGGCGTATCAGTTCTAATTGTACTTGTCGCTTTTGTGTTAAGAAACGCTCTCCGTTCAATTCTGAAAAATACAGGAGAGAAAAACTTCGGGTTTGTGGGAGCTCTTGCAAGAGATCTCATTAAACCCACAGCGTTTCTGG
>JAIOSX010000295.1 GCA_021107345.1 Candidatus Aegiribacteria sp. | reverse complement strand
TCTCCCTTGTCCAGAATGGCATGAATGAAATCCTCACCCAGGGTATCATCGTAGACCTTGAAAGAACCGCTTGTTACAATGTACAAGTCAACAGAAGGCTCTCTCTTCACTATAATGTTTTCACCTTCTTTTACTGTTACCTGTACGCAGGCCCTTGTGATCCTGGCAATGTCTGAGCTATCCAGCTGATTTATCCCGGATTTCATCACAGTAGAACCATTCCCTTCGGTTCATTATCCTTCATTCAAAGCTAACAGAAATATTCTCAATACCTGGATTTTCAACAAGGATGGACATTGAGACCTGTTTCTTCTTACATTCCAAATAACATAAGCATTCTTTTCAATTAAAGAGAGGAGCCATTAATATGCCTTTAATCAGGCTGGAGACCGATATCAGCATGGACAAAGAGAGGAAAATCGACCTTGCAGGGAAACTCTCTATAATAGTATCGGAGAAAACCTGCAAACCTGTGAAATATGTAATGGCTTCTATCAGCAGTTGCGAAATCCTGCTGTCCGGGGAACCCGGAAGCTCAGCTCTTGTTCAGGTCATGAGCATCGGCGGGCTGAATTCATCAGTGAACGGGAGTATTGCCGTTGCTGTCTCCGAATTGCTTGAAGAAAGTCTTGGGATTCCATCAGACAGGATATACATTACTTTTACTGATGTGCCCGGTGAGAACTGGGCATGGAAGGGAAAAACCTTCAGGTAGACATGATCTTGAAAAAACGCATTGCAGTTGTTGATGATGAAGCTGATATCCTTGAGCTCATATCCATACATCTCAATCGTGCCGGTTTCTGTGTTATGGAATACGATAATTCCACAGCCTTTCTTGATGCTTTGAAGATCGATGTTCCTGATCTGGTGATACTGGACCTGATGCTTCCCGATATCCACGGTACGGAAGTATGCCGTATGATTCGATCATCGGATTTTGCAGCAAATTTACCGATTATCATGCTTACAGCCATGGTGGACGAATCTGACAGAGTCGCTGGTCTGGAAATGGGGGCAGATGACTACGTTGCAAAACCCTTCTCTCCCAGGGAGCTTGTGGCCAGAGTGAAAGCCGTACTCAGAAGAAGTGCTACTGAAGACTCAGACAGGAACATTATCGCTGTAAATGATGCCATGATAATCGATACTGAAAGATTCACAGTCTCTATAAACGGTGTCAAAGTCGATCTTACATCCACAGAGTTCAAGCTCCTGCAGACACTGGCCCTGGGGAGGGGAAGGGTTTTCTCCCGCAGCAGACTTCTGGATATTCTATGGCAGGGTGAGAAGTATGTAACCGAACGTACAATAGATGTGCACATCACTCACCTTCGAAGCAAGCTTGGTGAAACAGGAAACCTGATCAAGAACGTCAGGGGAATCGGGTACAGACTTTCGGAGGACAATTGAAAACCATCTTCAGGAAATTGTTCTCAGGATTTCTAGTGATAATACTGATTTTGGCTGTTCTTGCTCCAATTCTTGTTTTCAATACGATTAAATCCAATTTCAACTCTCTTGCCGTGTCGAACCTCACAAGAACCGCCGAATCGCTGGAATTCACTTTTGCTTCTATGCTGGAAGATGACCCGGTAGAACTTGATTCCATTGCCGATGAACTCGGCAGAAGGCTGAACCTGAGAATCACGCTGATAACCCGGAATGGAATCGTGCTTGCTGACTCGGAAGAACGGCCCGACAGCATGGAGAATCATAGAACCAGGCCTGAAGTCATCTGTGCCTTCAATGGCGCAGTAGGGACATCCTCAAGGCACAGTACTACACTTGACAGGGACATGCTGTACGTTGCCGTTCCTGTAAGAATCGGTGATTCGATTCCTGCGGTTATAAGAACGAGTCTTTTCGGCTCCGATCTAAAATCGATTCTTCAGGGAATAATTACAGATATGGCAATTGTCATGTCGGTTATTCTTATCGCCGGTCTCATAATCGCGTGGATATTTTCCAGGAGTTTTGCGAATCCCATCAGGAATGTAGCCGATGTTACACGCAAGGTTGGTGAAGGCGATTATTCATTGAGGATTGCCCCCTGCTCCATCAGTGAACTTAACAGGTTGTCCTCAGACATAAACGGGATGATATCCAGAACAGATGAACTCGTAAAAGAACTTTCTGGCAAGAATGCCAGCCTTGACGCCATTCTCGGGTCCATAGTAGAAGGGCTGGTTGTTATCGGCTCTTGCGGTATGGTAATTACCGCTAACAGGAGTTTCCGGAGAATGGCTTCAGCTGGTGATAAAGAGGAGGGATGCGAGTATCTTGATTTCGTTTCAAACAGTGAATTCAGAGATTTCATAGGCAGCGTTCTTAACAGTGGAATCATCTCCGGTGAGATTAATAGCGATGGGAATGTATTTTCAGCCAGGGTGGCGGTAATTCCTGAAACCGATCAGTTCGTTGTTACATTCAGGGACATCACAGAGGTCACTGCAACTGCCCGGATGAAAAGGGAATTCGCCGCAAATGCATCACATGAGCTCAGGACTCCCCTTACTTCAATTAAAGGTTATGCT
>JAIOSX010000258.1 GCA_021107345.1 Candidatus Aegiribacteria sp. | reverse complement strand
GGTTTTCGACTGGGATTCCATGTTCGAATCCTCCGAGAACATCGCCTGGCTTTCCATACCAGGTCTCCTGACCCTCTCCTCAGCACCACTTTCAGTACCTCACACTAATGTAGTCGACCTTTCCTTCACGGAACCCTATTCGACGGATGTGGGTGACATCAACGGCGACGGTCTGCCGGATATTATTGCTGGAGGTATTCAGGCAGATGACTTCTGCGTCTGGTTCGCCGACGGTCAGGGAGGGTGGATTCAGGAGACGATCTCTTCCACGCCCGAGGACCCGATTGGAACGGACATAGCTGACATCGACGGTGATGGTGATCTGGATATCCTCTGCGCCACCTATATCGGAGGCAGGATACTTCTCTACCTGAACGATGGCGGTAATCCCCCGCAATGGACCGAGGTTGAGATCGAACACGACTTTCCCGGCGGCCACGACGTGGAAGCATGGGACATGGACGGCGACGGTGATCTTGACATTCTGGGTGCTGGTGCAACGTGCGACAGGGTGGCATGGTGGCGGAATGACGGCGGATCTCCTATCCAGTGGGTTGAACAGGATATCGGCACCAGTGTAGACTACGCTTGCAGGATACAGGCCGTCGATCTGGACTGTGATGGCTACATCGACGTGGTCGCCAGTGCCTGTGAAGCAGACAAGGTGGTCGCCTGGTACGGTTCGGGAGGATCTTCCCCTTCGTGGACCGAGCAGACGGTTTATTACCCTATTGACGGAGTTCACTCCGTCCGGGCATGTGACGTGGATATGGATGGAGATCCGGACCTGGTGGTTTCGGCGATTGAAGATGGCACTCTGCTTCTTTTCAGGAATGGCGGCGGGAGTCCGGTTCTCTGGACAAGAGAGATCATCGACAATTTCTCCTGGTGCGGTTACGCCAGAGCAGGCGACATCGATGGTGACGGAGACTACGACGTAATTGCATGCTCCTTCTCCTCGGTATCGGGAGCTGCCTGGTGGGAGAATGACGGGAGCGGCAATTCCTGGATAAAGCATTCCATCATAAGTGGATATGGGGGCATAAGCTGCTCACTTCCCGCGGATGTTGACGGGAACGGTTCGCTTGATGCTGTCATCACCTGTCGGATGACTAACAAGATATACTGGTTCGAGCTGACGGAGTTCACCGGATCAGGCTGGCTTCAAAGTTCTATCCTGGACACCGAAGAGGACCCGCAGTGGGCCAGTATGGACTGGGATGTCATTCTCCAGACGGGATCCGACCTGACTGTAGAGTTCAAAAGCTCCGACGACCACGGCAACATGGGAAGCTGGTCGGCTGAGTATAGCGAGCCGTCTGAGATAGGCGGTGCTCTGGATCGTTACTTCCAGTACCGGATAAAGATGAACTCAACTACGCCGTCGGTCACTCCTCTACTGACCTCATTCCAGCTCAACTGGGACCCCACCGGGATTGGAGGACAGGACGAATTTGACGGTTCCTACATTTCCCTGCCCGGAGGCAATCCTGTGGATGGCATAATGATACTGGAAGTTCATGGAATCCCACAGGGAAATGCTGATATCATGGTTTTCGATTGCTGTGGCCGTCTTGTGTGGTCCGCAGACCGTGAGCTTGATGCAGCAGGATACGGATCCCTGCAGGTTCCGAGCCTCCCTGACGGTACCTATAGAGTACTGATGCATCAGGATGAGGGAGGGTCCGCCATGCTTCCGATAGTTATACTGCAGAGATGAATCAGCCGGATTGATCGCAAAACTCGATTGACAGGAATCAATATCAATGACATATAGCCTTGTTCCTGATTTTCGATGGTTATTCGTTACAATAGTTGAAACAATACAATCATCTGGAGGTTCCCCTGACTGATAATAACGATAGTATGTTTTCTCAATCTACCTATGGAATACTGGCCATACTCAGCGAAGGATCAAAAACGGGATATGACATAAAGAAGTTTCTCTCAGCCCCGGAAGTATTCTATTGGAGGGAATCATACGGCAACATTTACCCGATTCTCAGGAGTTTGAAGGATTACGGCTTCGTTCTGCAGATCGACTCAGATATTAAGAAAAAGCGTCGGATCTTTTATGAGATCACTGATGAGGGACGTAAAGAGTTGCTCAACTGGATATTAACTCCTCCTGACCTGACCAGGTTCAGGGTCGAACTCCTTATGAAGCTCAGATTCGGTGAGATAGCGGGTATCGATATCATGAAATCCCACATCGAGCATTACAGGAAGCTGGCCATCGCTGAAATAAATGAATGCAATGAGTTGCTAGACTCACTCAATGAACCAGATATGAGCTTCAAGAACACGGTCAGATCAATAACCGCTCTTTATATGGTCCATTTTAAACAGGCCATGAACAACTGGTGTACCGAGTCGATTAAGACCCTCGACCGATGGAGGAGGAAACATCCCTCGACCGAGTGAGTACAACAAACAGAAAACAGGATCTCTCGCCATCTCGGGATCAGATAGGTAAGTCCGGCCTTGCATCTTGCGTTCTTCCCAGGATTATTACGGAAATGCCGAAACCTGCGGCAAGACCGGTAATTAATCGTACGAAGTTACTGCTCTCATACAATGAGTGGTACTGCAGCAGCCCGTCTATGATAAGTGGCAGCAATAAGGGAAAACCTGCCCAGAACGGGATTCGAAACATCGGTCTGTACATTATCAGGATTCCTGACATCAGTCCAAGCCAGAAGGCAGTACATCTGGCACATAATCCCGATATTCCCCAGGGAAGAGTAATACATCTTGAAGGCATTCTGTGACAGGATGCGGAGAGTATCGGATCTATGAAGCTCCCGTCGTTACCCATAGCCGGCCGTGCAATTGAGAACAGGAACATCAGACCGGCAGGAACCCCCAGGAGAACGGCAAGAACCAGCCTGCCTCTTTTCCAGCTGCTTTTCATGCGATCCCTAAACCCGCAAATCTCAGAAGGATATTATCTGGGTTCTTCTATCCAGGTGATCCTTATCTGGTTATCCGCTTCTATCTCTCCCAGCTCAGCGATATATCCTGTAACCGCCTCCATAAGAGTGATGTTCGCGGGAAGCACTTCATGCTCAAGCATTATATCGTAACCTACGTTACCCTGAGCAAGATATCCCGATGTGACAAGACGGTAAGTTCGCTCAAGGTTCAGCGGTTCTCCGCATACTATCATGTTCTCTATCTTTTCGCCGTCTGGCATCGCCTGATTACGATCGGCTGTAAGGCCGCCTATTTCCATATCCCGACGGCGTCCCTGCATACCGGTCTCGAGTATCGCCTTGAGCTCGGCTCCGGTTACCTCCAGAATGAAAAGATCCTCTTCGAAGGGAATCGCCTGGTAAACAACTCTTGAAGTTATGGGACCTCTCGGTATGGCAGCCCTTATACCGCCGCGATTCATGAGGGCAACATCGGTATCAGTACTCCAGAGCATGGCGTCGGCTATAAGCCTTCCCATGGGGTGTTCAGCGTTCCCTCTTGGTATCTGCTCGACGGCTTCAGCCAGTACCTCGTCCATTCCTGCTTCAGCCACGGATCTGAAGCCTTCTATCATTTGCGCTATCGCAGGATCGGGCCAGAATTCATCATGGAGAAGGCTGATGTATTCCTCTCCCTCCGGAAGATCGTATCCGATAAGGGTCTTTGTATCGGTATCTATTTCCAGGCGTATGCGACCTATGCCGGTTCCGTTGGCGTATCCCTGGACTACCAGAGTATGATTCACCGGATTAACCCAGGGCTCAGCAAAGCCCAGATGAGTATGTCCTGAAACTATAAGATCAATCCCGGGGACAAGGCACGTAAGTTCCGCATGATTCATGCAGAAATCCTTCGTATACTCTTCGTCTGCGCTCCACGCTTCGTAAACTCTTTCAAGGTACTTATCAGGATCACCCGGTTGCCCGAGATGGGAAACCAGTATAATGATGTCGGCTCCCTGTTCCTCTACTTCCTCTATATACCTTTCAGTACACTCCACTTCATTCAGGAAGATATGGTTTTCCAGAAGTTCCGGTGAGACAAGTCCGTAGGTATCGGTTGTGGTCAGTCCTATGAAAGCGATACTGACACCGTCAAATTCGAACATCTCGTAAGGGATGACGGGATAGGGAATCTCCCCCGTAGATGAATCCACAAAGTTCGTACAGATAACCGGGAAATCAGCCTGCTCGCATAGCTCCAGTGTATTCGGGGTCCCATCGTCAAAATCATGATTGCCGAGGGTCATCAAATCGTAACCCGCAGCATTCATCCAATCCATTATGAGTTCTCCGCTTTCGTAATTCCCGGTAGGAGTTCCCTGGTAAATATCGCCGGCATCGATCAAAAGACAGTACTCACCGTTTTCACTGCACTCCTCCCTGACTCCATCAACGTAGGAGCTTATGTACGCGCCTCCTCCTATCATGGGGGGGAAATCGGGATTCATGAAAGTAGCTTCCCTTGGCACTATTCCGCCATGTATATCGTTTGTGTGCAGGATATTCAGATATATGGTGTCCGCTCCTGCCGCAGCGATCAGGGCAAGCAGCAGAACAGGCAGCAGTATTCTCACTTCATCCTCCCGTCTACAGATCAAATACCCGGCTGATGGAGAACATCACCCTTGTATCAGTTTCCTCAACGGTCAGGCTGTCTCCCGGAACGAATGATGGAAGGCCGCTGATCTCGGTCTGCCTCCATCTGTCAGGAGAGAAACTTGCTCCAAGGTCAAGATTCCATTCGCCTATACAGAAACCAAGCCCCGCCGTGAAGTTCATTCTATCAAGAGCACTCACTAAAGGTGAGCGTCTGTAGCCGAAACCGAACCTTGCCACCGGGCCTCCGGGCAGCGTATTCTCAACTCCGGCATTAATTCCCCAGGAATTCTTCAAACCAAGACTCTCGCCTTCGAATTCCAGGGAACCATCCGAGCCCCAGAAAAATTCTCCGGTGAATCTTGATCTCAGGCTGTTTCCAGGAATGTAGATCGAGCCGAGTTTAATCGTCATCGGCATATCAAGATCATAATCCGTTTCGGAAAGCA
This sequence comes from Candidatus Aegiribacteria sp., assembly GCA_021107345.1. The sequence continues at coordinate 1,128 of JAIOSX010000258.1, read as the reverse complement.
CACCCCAGGTCACAGGGTCACCGTTTGCTTCGGGAGAGATCGAAAGAGGCATGGGGTATTCGAGTGCTGCGCTGAGAAAGACTCTCCTGTCGGGAGAGAAGAGTATCGAACCTCTTGTTACGATACCGTTCGCCGTTTCACTACGATTGGAAAGTGTGCTGTCAAGTGTGGGATCGACATGTGTCACTTCCCATGTAACGTCCCTCGAACCCGTAACGTAGCCTCCGGCCAGACCGAAGGAGAATACATCGGAGGGGACGAAAGACACAGCGAGAGCGAATTCATTCAGTATACCCGATACATCCAGTCTTTCATTTCCTGTTATTACGTAGGCCGCATCCCTTACAGTACGCTCATAGTTGTATCCGTAAAACGCCGGTACTCGCCAGCCTGCGGCAAATGCCAGGGATTCCGGCAGACCATCAATACCTCTGACAGCCAGAGCAACCCCTCCGGGAAAGAAACCTATACCTTTATTGAAGGCAATTTCTGACTCACCAATGGAACTTTCGAACTGATCGTATACACGACGGGTTCGTTTCTCAACGAAGAAATCCAAACCCGCCGAGAATTCGACCTGTAACCCGTGGTCTGAAATACCCAGAAGAGAAGGGTTTTCCAGTGCTCCGAGGGCGGAAACCTCCATAAAACCGCTACCGCCCATACCGCAAGATACGGCTGAAGCGGTACCCACCGGGTTCCCGAGCCACATAACTTCGGGAAGTCCGGCAGTCATTAACGATAGTATTCCTGCTGCAATAATGCTCATTCTTCCTCCACCCTACCAGCGGAAATCAAGCTGGCATCGGATGCCATAGTCTGTAACGTGATCGTTAAAATCCCTCACCGGGCTGCCCGGATCACCCTCATAATAGAAGGCGTCATCGGGGTCAGGTCTGTACAAACCGGTTCGGGGATAAAATGTATCTTTCCTCAATACCCTCAGTCTGAACTGAAGATTGTCTGACAAATTGTTCTTTATTGTCACATAGAATTTTGTGCCGTCACCATCCAGGAAATCTATACCCGTATCTTCGAATTCCCACTGGCTCATCCCGTTGGTGGACCAGAGCGTTGATCCGCCCAGAACAGAGAGGTTCTCGCTGAAATTATGCTCCCACCGGACAG
>JAIOSX010000264.1 GCA_021107345.1 Candidatus Aegiribacteria sp. | reverse complement strand
GTGTATTCGACCTGTCACACATGGGTGAATTCAGAGTAAAAGGGAAAGACGCTTCAAGGTTTCTGGATTACATTCTGACCAACGATTCTGAAGTTGAGTCCGGAAAAGCTTATTATTCAACTATGTGCTACCCTGACGGCGGTATTGTTGATGATCTTATAGTGTACAGGCTGTCGAAAGATGACTATCTGATGATTGTCAACGCGTCCAACATCGAGAAGGACTGGGCATGGGTGAACAATCATACGGACGGCTACAGTATCGATCTGACAAACGAGAGCGATGAAACAGCCCTTGTTGCCATCCAGGGCCCTGATGCCGAGAAAGTTGCCCAGAAACTTACAAGAAAAAACCTCCAGAAGATAGATTACTACGAACATACATCCGGTGTTTTTGCCGGGAAGAAAGCCCTGATAGCAAGAACCGGTTACACGGGTGAGGACGGATTCGAGATCTATGTCACTTCTGAAGACGCTGAAGTCGTATGGGACGCTGTCATGAAAGCCGGTGAAGAGTTCGAGATAAAGCCTGTTGGATTGGGCGCAAGGGATACTTTAAGGCTTGAGGTGGGATATCTGCTCTATGGAAACGATATGGATCATACTACCACTCCTATTGAAGCAAAGCTTGGGTGGGTTGTAAAACTTAAGACCGATAAAGAGTTCATAGGCCGTGAAGTTATGGCCCGGCAGAAACAGGAAAAGCCAACCAGGTATATCGTGGGACTTGAAGTCCTGGGAAAAGGATTTCCCAGGCAGGGTGCTGAACTCTTTGAAGGCAACAGAAAGGTTGGAGTAGTCACAAGCGGTTCCCTGGCACCGGCCCTGGGACACGGAGTCTGCCTGGCATTTGTTGAAAAAGGATTTCATAAAAAGGGTATTGAACTTGAGGCCGAGGTAAGAGGAAAGAGAATTTCAGTTAAAACTGTCAAATTGCCATTCTACAAAGACGGCAGCAGAAAGTAACGCTAGGAGGAGAAATGTCTGACATTCCCGAAGGACTTCGCTATACCGATTCGCACGAATGGATCAAAGACCTGGGAAACGGCGAATACATGATGGGTCTCACCTTATACGCTCAGGAGCAGATGGGCGAGATCGTAATGGTAGAATTTCCCGGCATGCTTGATTTTAATTCCGGCGATGTTCTGGGTTCTCTTGAGGCCGTGAAAACCGCCGAGGATTTTTATGCCCCATTCAACTGCAAGGTTGTAAGGATCAATGAGGGTCTTGAGGATGAACCGGCTCTTATCAACGAAAATCCCTATGAGAAGGGTTGGCTTGTTGTGGTGAAAACCAATGATCCTACCGGATTCAACAGCCTTAAGAGCGCCAAAGAGTACTCAGAATTCATTGGTGAGTAGTCGATGAGCAGGTTCGTCCCGAACGGTAGAGAGCAGAGGGAGAAGATGTTCCGCGAGATCGGCGTGGAAAAATTTGAAGATCTGCTTGAACCGATCCCGGAAAAATTCAGGTTGAAGGATAAGCTCCATATTCCCGAACCGCTTTCGGAGTTCGAACTGACCCGCGAGTTCGAGGAATTCGCCGGCAGAAACACGGGAGCTGAACTGGTCTGTTTCATGGGAGCAGGTGCCTATGATCATTTCATTCCTGCTGCTGTGGACCATATTCTTCTCAGAAGTGAATTCTATACAGCTTACACGCCCTATCAGGCCGAAGTGAGCCAGGGCACTCTTCAGGCGATTTTCGAGTATCAGACCATGATTGCAAGGCTTACGGGAATGGAAATGGCAAATGCCTGCATGTACGACGGCGCATCAGCCGCAGCCGAAGCCTGTCTCATGGCCATGCGAATAACACGGAAGCAAAGAATACTGGTTGCGGGCTCACTTAATCCAAGATGGCTTGATGTCATTAGGACATATCTTAAGATGGACCAGTTCGAGATAAATGAGATTCCGTTTCTTGAAGATGGAACTCTTGATCTTGAAACCGCAGGGAAGTTGATCGAAGGTGGTACTGCGGCAGTACTTGTTCAGTATCCGAATTATTTCGGGCTTATCGAGGATCTTCAGCCGGTTGCGGATCTTATTCATGAACATAAGGGGCTTTTCATTGTTGCCGCTGACCCTGTTGCCCTGCCCCTTCTCCGGTCACCCGGAGACGCCGGGGCCGATATCGTTGTGGGAGAAGGCCAGAGCATGGGGATAGCCATGTCCTATGGCGGTCCCTATGCAGGTTTCATGGCCGCTAGAATGAAACTTGCAAGGAAAATGCCGGGTCGCATAATAGGCAGAACTGCTGACCGTGCGGGACAAACAGGCTACGTACTTACTCTTCAGACCCGCGAACAGCACATAAGGAGGGACAAGGCCACAAGTAACATATGTTCGAACCAGGCGCTGATGGCCCTCGCTAATGTGGCCTATCTTTCACTGATGGGCTCCCGGGGATTCCGGGAAATTTCCAGCCAGTGTTACCATAAAAGTCATTACCTTGAGAAGAAACTGCTTGAAATCCCGGGTGTCTCCCGTCTTTTCTCAAAGACGCCGTTCTTCAGAGAATTCGCCATCTCGTTCCCTATTTCTTCAATAGAATTCAGGGATAGTATGATTGAACGCGGCTTTCTGGCCGGACTGCCTGTCGTTGAGCTCGGAGATGGTGCCATGCTTGTTACTGTAACTGAAAAGCGTACCAGAGATGAGATTGACCGGTACGTGATGATTGCGGCCGAGATCTGCAGGGGAGGTACAGCATGAAAACCGTATTTGAACTCAGCAGTCCCGGAAGAATGGGTGTGTCGCTGCCAGAGCTTGATGTGCCGGTCGCCTCTGGAATACCCTCCGGGCTTTCACGGGAAAACGGAGGCAGGACAGGTCTTCCTGAAGCAACTGAAGGACAGATTCTAAGGCATTATATAAATCTCAGCACGATGAATCATCATGTTGATAAAGGTATGTACCCTCTGGGTTCATGCACCATGAAATACAACCCGAAACTTCACGAGGACCTGGCAAGGATCAGGGGCCTCTCGGGAATTCATCCCCTTGTTCCGGACGCACTGGCGGCAGGTTCCCTGGAACTGATGTACAGGCTTGGTGAGTTCCTTTGCGAAATAACAGGTTTCAAGGGTGTGTCATTACAGCCCGCAGCCGGAGCCCAGGGAGAGTTCTGCGGTATCATGCTCATTAAGAGCTACCATGAGAGCAGGGGAGAGACGCACAGGAACGAAGTCCTGATGCCGGATTCCGCTCACGGAACCAATCCTGCTACCTCCACCCTTGCCGACTGCGTCGTTGTTGGAGTTGAATCCAACGAATACGGCCTGGTGGACCCTGAGGATCTAAGGCGGAAAGCCGGTCCCAATACGGCTGTGTTCATGCTTACTAATCCCAATACACTCGGTCTCTTCGAATCCCGGATCGAGGAACTGACTTCCATAGTACATGAAGCGGGGGGATTGAACTACATGGACGGGGCCAACATGAACGCCCTGCTCGGTATCGCGAGGCCGGGTGATATGGGATTCGATGTATGCCATCTGAACCTCCACAAGACTTTTTCAACCCCGCATGGAGGAGGAGGGCCGGGTTCAGGTCCTGTAGCCTGTACGGAGGAGCTTGCCCGTTTCCTGCCGGACCCCGCTGTTATTCGTGAAAATGACGGAAGTTTCCGGCTCTGCAGGAAGCAGGATTCCTTTGGAAGGCTTCTGGCTTTCCAGGGCAATACAGGAGTCCTTTACAAGGCTTACGCCTACATAAGAACACTGGGGGCTGAAGGACTGAGGGAAGTCAGTGAGAATGCTGTGATCAGCGCGAATTACCTGAAGGCAAAACTTCGTGACTATTTCGATAACCCCTTCGATAATGGTCCGTGCATGCATGAATTCGTTCTTTCTGGAGACAGACAGGCAAAACAGGGAGTTAAGACACTTGATATAGCCAAGAGGCTTCTGGATTATGGTTTCCATGCACCCACGGTATACTTCCCGCTGATAGTACACGAGGCGTTAATGATAGAACCTACCGAGACGGAGAGTCTGGAGGACATTGATGCCTTCGCTGAAGCAATGATATCTATAGCCGGAGAAGCAGTTGAGAAACCGTACCTCGTAACGGATGCTCCTATAAATACGCCTGTACTCAGGCTTGACGAGGTGAAGGCTGTCAAGGATCTGTGTCTTGTGGAGCCCGTTGATAAAGGAGAAAACCTATAGAAGAGTTAGCTCGGAATACCGATCAAGTTCTGGAATGGGTATCCCATCCGGCGAAGGAGAGGCCGGGAGCGACGGCAGCCTATGTTCTCATCATACTGCTTTCGGGGATTACGGCCACACTGGCAATGGGTAATAATCCCTGGTGGGGAATGATAGGTATAACGGTTCTTTTTCTGTCGGGGTGGACGTATTTCCTTCCCAGCAGGTTCAGAATGGACAGCGAGGGCGTGCAGAAGAAATCTCCGTTCGGCAATGAGATAAAGAAATGGAGCCAGGTGAAGAGCATCGTGCCTGATAAATACGGCGTTCTTCTCAGCCCCTTCCCCCAACCCACCAGGCTAGCTAAATTCAGGGGACTGTCAGTGCAGTTCTCCGGAAACAGAGAGGATGTACTTGAATACATCAGGGCACATACAGCCGGGTAGTCACGATATTCTGGATATCGATGGAGAAGAAGACTTCTCGGAATTCATGAGTAAGATCGCGAAGGAAATAGTCCAGCGCCAGCTGACCGTTCCCGCGATCATTTTCCTTGAGTCCATTAAGCCCCTGTCGTTTCTGGGCAACCAGCTTCTTATATTCGCTAACCCGGTTGTATCTCTTGTTGTACAGTCGGGTAATTATTACAAGTTCGTCCGTATGATCGAAGACAGGGAAAACATAGAGAAACTTACAATTGCAATTGAAGAAGAAAACGCTCTTGAAGTCCAGCGCCGATCGGAGCTGAAGAAAGCTCACCGGAAGGAAAAACAGGACAGGAAATCTTTCTGGAGCAGCTTCAGACGGAAGAGCGATTAAAAGGAGAAGGAGGGAGATGGCGGTGGCCAGCAAAGAAATCACCAGAATAATGGCGACTGACTGCGGCAGTACCACCACGAAAGCCATTCTTATCGAGAAGAAGGATGGTGAGTACCGTCTCATCCGAAGGGGGGAGGCACCGACAACAGTCGAAGCCCCTGCCGAGGATGTGACAAAAGGTGTACTGAATGCTGTTGGGGAGATTGAAGATCTGGAGGGACGCAAATTCCTGAAACCAGGTGAAGACGGCGTGCAGGTATCCCCGGACAGTACCGATGGAGTGGATATTTACATGTCAACCTCCTCTGCAGGAGGCGGTCTTCAGATGACCGTGGCAGGAGTTGTGAAATCCATGACAGGTGAAAGCGCCCAGCGTGCTGCGCTCGGTGCCGGGGCAATCGTTATGGATATTGTGGCCTCCAACGACGGACGGCTTCCCCACGAGAAGGTGGCTGACATAAGAAGGCTCAGACCGGATATGATCCTTCTTTCCGGCGGTATTGACGGCGGAACTATCGATCATGTGATCGAGCTTGCGGAAGTAATAAAAGCCGCCGATCCGAAGCCGAGATTCGGCGTTGGATACAAGCTCCCGGTAATATACGCCGGTAATAAGGACGCCAGAAAACCGGTAGAGGAAGAACTCGGCGAACAGGTTGAACTGAAAATCGTGGATAATCTCAGACCTATTCTGGAGAGAGAAAACCTGGGTCCAGCCAGGGATACTATTCATGAACTTTTCATGGAGCATGTCATGGCTCAGGCTCCAGGTTATCCCAGGCTCATGGACTGGGCGGGCCACTATGTGAATGGTGAATGGAAACAGGTTCCAATAATGCCCACCCCCGGTGCAGTCGGAAAACTGATCGAGACTGTTGCGAAGAACGAGAACATTGAGGTGATGGGTGTCGATATAGGCGGTGCCACCACCGATGTGTTCAGCGTTTTCCATAGCGGAGAGGAAACCGTATTCAACAGAACGGTATCCGCGAACCTGGGTATGAGCTACAGTGTATCCAACGTATTTGTCAGTGCCGGTTACGATAATGTTATGCGGTGGGTTCCATTCCATATGGACGAGGCCGACCTCAGGAACAGAATAAGAAACAAGATGATACGCCCCACTACAATTCCACAGATGCTCAAGGAACTCATAGTGGAGCAGGCGATAGCCAGAGAAGCTCTCCGGCTCGCCCTCGTTCAGCATAAGGAACTGGCAACAGGTCTAAAGGGAGTTGCACAGGAAAGGACAATCGGTGACGCGTTCGAGCAGACCCAGACAGGGGCAACCCTTGTCAACATGATGAATCTGGATCTGTTAATCGGGTCCGGTGGTGTTCTTTCCCATGCACCGAGGCGAAGCCAGGCTGCCCTGATGGTGATTGACGCTTTCCTTCCGGAGGGTATTACAATGCTCGCGGTGGATTCCATCTTCATGATGCCTCAGCTCGGTGTGCTTTCGGAGGTTCTTCCCGAAGCGGCAACCGAGGTGTTTGACAAGGACTGTCTCATCCGGCTGGGCGCATGCGTTGCGCCTGCGGGAGTGAACAGGAAAGCCGCGGTTCTGGCAGAAGTCAATTTAACAAAGCAGGACGGTTCCACCATTGATTTAAGGATTGAGCCCGGGAAAATGCATGTGGAGCCTCTGGGTGTTGGAGAAAAAGTACAGGCTGTTATCAGACCCGCGAAGAATCTCGACGTCGGAAACGGACCCGGCAACGAATGGATTGGTGAACTTGAAGGCGGTGTTGTCGGCCTTATCTTTGACGGAAGAGGAAGACCCTTCGTACTTCCGGAAGATGATACCCTGCGGATAGAAAAACTGCAGGAATGGTCAAATGCCCTGGGGATCTATCCTGAGAGATTCATCAAGCTTGAGGGAGGCGAATAATGGCGTTTGCATATACACCGGGTCTGAGAGTTGCGGATCATACACTGGTACGCAAGGAAAGAAGACTGCCGCTTGCAGGCGAGACTCTCGTGGTAGCGGGGGATTCCGTTACTGCTGATACCATTGTTGCGAAGACACATCTTCCGGGAAATGTGAAGATGCTCAATATAGCAAATGTTATGGGTCTTCCCCCCGGGGATATTCCCGAACTGCTTTTCGTAAAGGAAGGCGAAAGTATCGAGGAGAATCATGTTCTAGGTCAGACCAGGGGATTCTTCGGTCTTTTCAAAAATACGGTGAGATCGCCCATAGAGGGTACATTCGAAAGCTACAACAAGATAACCGGCCAGGCTGTTCTCCGTGAACCCCCTGTTCCGGTTGAGATAGACGCTTATCTCAGAGGGACCGTCACTGAGGTTCTCAAGAACGAAGGTGTAGTAGTGGAATCGAACGCAACTTTCGTTCAGGGTATTTTTGGTGTTGGAGGTGAAACCAGAGGTGAGCTCAAGGTACTTACAGACGGACCTTCAGATGAACTTACAGAGGATCTTATCGATGAGTCATGCAGGGGGAAAGTACTGCTTGGCGGTTCATTCGTATCCTACACTGCTTTGAACAGGGCTATTAAAGCCGGAGTGAAAGCCATCATCGTAGGCGGTTTCGATGACAAAGACCTGAAAGAATTCCTCGGATACGAGCTTGGAGTTGCCATAACAGGCCATGAGAAGAACGGAATTACCCTTGTTCTGACGGAAGGTTTCGGAAGAATGACCATGGCCAGCGAGACTTTTAATCTTCTTAAATCCCGTGAAGGGCTACTCGCAAGCGTAAACGGTGCCACACAGATAAGAGCCGGGGTCATGCGTCCGGAAGTTGTTATTCCCGTTGATGAAGCCGAAACGGAAAAGAGTTCGGATAAGCTTGCAGGCGCTATGGACATAGGTTCTCCCATCCGTTGCATCCGGGCTCCCTATTTCGGAAAACTGGGTACAGTTGAAGCGCTTCCTGCGGAATTGCAGGTGCTTGATTCTGAAGCTAAGGTAAGGGTTCTCGATGTGAAATTCGATAACGGAGAAGTAGTTACCGTTCCGCGGGCCAACGTGGAACTTATAGAGGAATAATATTGTACGTAATAATCGATTCGTAAAAGAAGGATGTGCCCCGGGATCTACCGGGGCACTTGCTTATCACTGGTAAGGAGGGAGTATGAATAACCTTTCGGCCTTTTTGATTTTCCTGCTGTTATTTGCGGCGGGAGCAGTACTGGCCGATAACGCAGACCCGCCTGAAAGCATCGTGACTGAGGCGGCTGAGGAATTGGAAGTATGCAGAGCGGTGAATCTTGAGGCTTCGGATACGCCGGAAGATGCGGGCGGTTCGGTCAGCCTGACCTGGTTCATGGAAACCGACGGTATTATGCCGGATTCACTGGGAGTGATGAGGAGCGATCCCGCAGGATACGAAGAACTTATTACCACTATGCCGGTGAGTATTGTCATGTATAATGATGGATCGGCGGATAGCGGTACTGAATACAGCTACTGGATAGTCTCCTATCTGGGGGATACTGTAGAGGCATGCTCGGACAGAGCCGAAGCCGTATCGTCAGCCCAGTGGATTTACAAGGGCCGTATTGGAATGTTTATTATCCTTTTCTTGATAATGGCAGTCATAGTTTACTATATCGAAAGCGGAAAACGGGGGAAAGAACTCTACATTCGTGAAATAGCAGGGCTTGCGGCTGTTGATGATGCTGTAGGCAGGGCAACCGAAATGGGCAAACCTGTTCTATTCATACCAGGTATAATGGATATGGATAATATCCAG
>JAIOSX010000220.1 GCA_021107345.1 Candidatus Aegiribacteria sp. | reverse complement strand
TGGCTCCATATACGCATCCGTCCCTAGTTTCATCGCCGGAGCATGCTTCTTTGTTGAAAGCTCTTAAACCTACCATTGTAAATACTGGAACGAATCACTGCATGGATGGTGGCAGGACGGGAATTGAATTAACTGAGTCTATTCTTGCCGAAATGGGAGCCTGTTCCATTGGCTCCGGAGTTAACGAAGAGGATTCAAGAAAGCCGTGTTTTCTTGAGATTGATGATGTGACATTTGGTTTTTTGAGTTTCTGCAAGAAAGGCAACTTCACTGCTTCTGGAGATAAACCGGGTGCTGCTCTTCTTTCAAAGGAGAATCTTCAATCTGATATTTCAGGCGCCTGCAATCAATGCGACTTCCTGATTGTCTCAATGCATATGGGCATGGAGTTCTCCAAAAGTGTTCATCCTATGTACAGGAAGCTTGCTCACCAGGCTGTTGATCTGGGGGCTTCATGTGTTATCGGGCATCACCCTCATGTGATTCAGGGAATTGAGACCTACAAGGATACACCCATTTTTTACAGTCTGGGTAATTTTCTTTTTGACAACTATGCAGGAGCGGTTACTTACAAGGCGCACTGGAAAACCAGGCACAGAGGAATTCTAGCAAAGGTTTTCTTTTCTAGCGATGGTGTTTCATACGAGGTGATTCCTGTTGTTTACACCAGTAAACCTCTTGCTGTTCAAATAGCCGAAGATATGGATAGTCAGGATATTCTTTCTGAGATAACTTCACTATACGAAGGTATTACCAGGGGAATTGATCAAGGTTCCGCAGAGACTGAAGCAGTGAGTGCTATTGCTAAACGGGAAATTGCAACCATCATTGTTCTAACAAAAATACATGGTGTGCGCTTCTTGTGGTATTTCATCAAAGATTTAAAATTGCGACATTTTAAAATGGTATTCAGGGCAATCTGGAAAAGGATTACCGGTAAATGAACTATTCAGCAATACAGTATGCTGTCTATCGGAGACTTCCGCTTGGGCTTCAAAATTCGCTTGTCACCCATGCAGGAAGTAAGAGATGGAAGCATGAGAATACTGAAGGATTCCAGAAGAAGGTATCCTCTTTGCTGTCAATTCAGTCTTTTAGTTCTCAGCAAATAGAAGAGTATCAGAAAGACAAACTGATCTCAGTGTTGCTTGCTGCAAAATCAACAGAATTCTATTCAGGTATTCTTCCTGGAAACTCACAGATTATTGAATCCCCATTTTCTGTATTACAGTCTGTACCTGTCCTGTGCAAAGATGATGTTCGACTGAACTACAAGCGTTTAATCAATCTTTCTTTTACCGGAAAACTGATTCAGCACGGAACCAGTGGAACAACCGGCACTCCACTGCAGATATTCTGGACACAGGAATGCATTGATATGGAGAGAGCTCTTATCTGGAGGCAGAGAAAGCAGACGGGACTTGAATTTGGCAGGGAATGGAGAGGAATGCTTGGTGGGCATCAGATCGTACCACTGGAGCAAAAACATCCTCCTTACTGGAGAGTTAACAAACTTGCCAAACAGATTTACTTTTCAACCTATCATCTTACTCCTGAGACTGCTCCAGCATACCTGAAAGCTATGAACTCTTATAACATCAAAGCGATTGAAGGATACCCTTCTGTACTGTATGCCATGGCATACAGCTTCAAGAAAAGCGGATTGGATTTTCCCCTGAATGGTATTTACTATGGAGCAGAACCTTTGCAGGATTTCCAGAGAGAACTGATTTCAGAAGTATTTCACTGTTATATCTGGGATTATTACGGGTTAACAGAAAGAGTTGCTTCAGCTTCCGAATTCGAATGCAGGAATGGCCTGCACGAAAGTTGGGAAAACTGCATTCTTGAAATAGTTGACAACTCCGGGAATGTTGTCCCTGACGGCGAGTATGGCGAGCTTGTAGGGACTTCCCTCAGTAATCTGGGCTTTCCTCTACTTAGATACAGAACCGGTGATATGACTCGTTTCCTTCCAGGTGACTGCACCTGTGACAGAAGCTCCCGCAGGATTGCTCGCATTGATACAAAAAGAGAAGATTTGCTGCTTATGCCAGACGGCTCACTGCTCTCTGCTTCAAACCTGACTTTCCCGTTCAAGAAAGTAGACAATATCCTTGAATCCCAGCTGTTCCAGGATTCAACAGATATACTGCAAGTTCGCATAATTCCATCATCTGATTATGTTGACTCAGATGGCGCGAAACTGGTTGCAGGCTTGAAGAACATGGTTCCTGAATCTGTAAAAATTGAGATGGTCATGGTTCGGGAAATACCAAGAACAAAGTCCGGAAAATTCCGGTTTTGTATTTCGGAACTAACTGGTAGTAAAGAAAGATAGTCGCATAAATAGAAAGAGGACGCTCAGACGGCGCCCTCATCTCATTCAGCTCTTACATCCGTTAAAGGAATGGCCAATAAGTAAATACAGTATGTCAGATGTATGGGCTCTTGTCAATAGACTGGCAGTTTAGAATAGCCTCAACCACAGCCTGCACAGTATCTCCAGGCTCCATTGCCAGCTGTGCTGATTTGTTGATTTGAATGGCCAACTCTTCAACCTGCTCCGGCTTTTCAATCAGCTTAAGCCTCTTCAGTGTTTCCAGTTTGTCATCCACTGCACCTCGTCTGCCTCGAAAGAATGACACTGAAGGTATTCCAAGAATGGCGGCCTCTCTGGTCATTGTTCCTCCACCACCGATAATTATATCCATGGCCAATATGAGTTGGGGTCCG
>JAIOSX010000256.1 GCA_021107345.1 Candidatus Aegiribacteria sp. | reverse complement strand
TGCTGCGGATTTTCAGGAGGGCCTGGCGCGGGTCAAGAGCAACGAGGAGCGCCGGTACGGTTTCATTGCCACAGACGGAAGTTGGGTCATCGAGCCGGTGTATATCAAGGCAGACCACCTGTTCAGTGGGTTTGCTCTGGTGGAGAATGAACAGTTTCGAGGATATGTGGATTCCCATGGCCAGAGAGTTATCGAGATCGACTTTGTTCACGCGTATTCATTCGCTTCGGGGAGGGCTATGGTCTGCAATGATTTGAATGGACCCATTGGATTTATCGACACCTCTGGCGGAGTGGTCATTCCATTGGACCTGGAAGCGGCGGGACATTTTCATCAGGGGTATGCTCCGGCAATGAAAAACGGGAAGTGGGGTCACCTGGATCAAGCTGGCGACTGGGCGGTTCGACCTATCTACCAACGGGTTGACTACTTCTTCAACGGGTTTGCCAGGGTAATGAAAGACGGCCGATGGGGCGTGGTGGACACCCGTGATAAAGTGTTGATTTCACCACGATTCACCTCAATCGAGTTCTCGGGTGAATTTTTCAAGGTCAGCAAGGGGGAGATGTACGGTCTGGTAAACCGTAACGGTGAGCTGGTGATTGAACCGCATTACGCTGGAATGGGCGGTGTATCCGAGAATCTCATTCCGGTCATAGAAACTGAAGACGCATTGTGGGGGTATCTTGACATGCATGGTCGTTGGGCAATCAAGCCCCGGTATGAAGCGGCCTATGATTTCGGAAACGGCCACGCCCTGATCAAGACCTGTGATTTCCAATCCGAGATCATCAACACCGACGGAACAATAGTGGCCACCATGGATGTGAAGCTGGACGAGGCCGGTTGCTTTGCTGGCAACGGAGTAGCGTGGATTCGCCAGGGCGGAAGATACGGTCTCTTACGGGTGGACGGACGGGTGTTGGTGGGACCGGAGCTCGAAGAAGTATCCGGGTTCGGGGCCGAATGGATACGGGTGAAATACCCTCCACGCTAGGAGGTTGTCCGACAATGGGCATCAAGGGAGCTTCTATAGAAAGCTATCCCTTTTTTTTCTTCTTCATTTCCAGCGGTCGGGCAGAATCAGTCACAGAACCTATCTTGATAGCGTAGGACTGTTTCTCCTGTATATCCTTGTCTGTAATAATGTGTATATCCAGAATGTGTTCAATCTTGAAGCCGGTTCTGATGTAGTTTATTTCACACAAACAGACATCCCATCCGTCGAGGTAAGATTTCAGCAGATTCCGAGCTTTGTTATCGATGTCTGAATGAATCAGAAGATCAATATCACTGCACGGACCCGCAGTTGCGTTCTTGGTACTTCCGAAGAGATAGATGCCCTTGATCCCGTATAGCTCCGGATCAATCTCCGAAGCCAGGGTTTTAGCCATTCGCTGTCTCCACAGCCAGTGTTCATCAGGGCTGGAAACAGTGGTCAGGCGGGTTTTGGGAAGCAGGCCAGACTCTTCCTGGATGGAATCATCATCGGATGCAAGATACGCAATGGCTTCGCCTTCGTCTCCACTCATCGCGATTCTCAGTATCCTGCCCCCTGTGCTTGCTTTCACGTCGATCACGTTCACTACATGGCTTAGATCGCTGCAGTCCGGAAGGAGATGGCAGAGGACATTTTCGCTCTCTTCAAAGAACTCTCTTTTGAAAACAACATTGCTGTCGTCAGGATAGAGAGGCAAGTATCTTATTCCCGCTTCCACCAGATCCTGAAAGAAATGTGTTCCGAAGGAAAGATCCGGTACATAGCTTCCCTTCTGAAATGCCATCTCTATGAGAGCCGCAGTATTGTTGATATCGGAGTAAGTTACCTGTACACCCAGCTTTATGTCACCGCGGCTGCCCCATCTTCCAGGTCCCATAAGGACAAAGCTTTTCTTAGAAAGGATACCGTTCAACCTGCCAACGATTTTTCCGACAGCCACAAGATCCTTCATTTCCTTCAGACTGTCGTACTCCTGAGGATCCACGTAGACAATATGGGTAATTTCGCGAATGAATCCATCTGAAATATACTTGTCAGCAGTAAAGAGTATATCATCCGGTTCTGGATGTTCCTTAAGATGCACGGCTTCAGTCCGTTCCCAGGAACTCTGAGCCCTGCACTGAAGCAGGTAAATATTATCTCCATCGGCGGCGAACTCTATATCCACAGGAAAACCACATTCCTTTTCAAGAAGCGTAAGAACGTGCCTCATCGTTTTGAGAAAACCTGTTTCCGGGCTCAATAACCCTTCGAAGGTTGGGATTACATACTCATTCTCAAAATCCGTTAGCCTGTTGACCCTTCTTATCATTCCATCTTTGTGGGCAGAGAACACTTTTGTAACCTGAGGATACTGGGATCCGTATTCTCTGATAACATCCTCCACCTTCACCGTTTCAATCCGTTCTTCTTCCAGGTTGATCACATCCATGTATTTAGGAGCATATCTTATTGTCTCATCCACGCTGGTGTTTACCCTGAGTCCGGGTTGTCCCGGAGCCACCAGCACAGGAAAATCATCCCCCAGCCGGTCAACGGCACGGGTCCCCAACCCCGGTACAAGCCTTACTAATCCGTCTTTTGTCCTGATCCTTGCGGACCATCGGAATTCATTCCTGCTGAAAGCGACTCCACCGTAGGCGGGCATATAGTATCTTCCGACCCTGGTGCCGATCACCTGCTGAATCAGTATACCCATCTCCTCCTGGAAATCCAGGAGATTCCGTTCCTTCCTGTACTCGATGGCATCGGGGCCGAACATGGAGGCGTACACTTCGACAATGGCGTTCATGAGAGCTTCCAGCCGCTCGTTTTTTGTGCCCTGATTCGCGATAAACAGACTTTTGTATTTCCCGCTGAAAGCGGCCTCTACGCTGTCCTCAAGGAGACTTGAGCTTCGTACTATCAGGGGGTAATCACCGATCGAATCAAGGGTCATGGACAATCCCTGTGTCATTTCAGGGCTGAAAGCGCAGTTCTTGAAGAGTTGTATCAGATTCGGGTACTCCAGCCTGATCTCACCCAGATACCTGTACCTGTATTCAAGTAGTTCCTCAAGACGGTTGTGATGAACGAAATCAAGTATCCCATCACTGCATACATACCATGTGTCAGGTGTTCTGATAGCGGCGAGCAGAGGATCATCACTCACTGCCTTCTTGATTATTTTTTCAGCCATGAACAGACCAGCGCCCTTACCTCCAAGCTGACCGTGGCTTTTGGCAGGAATAATGAGGGAATCCGTCAGTTTATAGAAGTCCCCGATAGAGATCAATTCCTTAAGGCGGCTTATATAATCAAGCCTTCTGCTTACCAGCCTTCTTATGAGGGATACTTTAAGAGCATTCAGAACAGGTTCGGAAAGGGTTGCTTCCTCACTTACAATTCCCTTGTGATCATCCATGGCCTGTATGATATCGGGAAGAGAGCTGGCGTGGTCGTCCAGTACGTTGATCAGATGTTCTATCCTGTTCTCGCCGATCCACCTCTGAAGCAGTTTAAGAATCTGCTCATCGCTCAACTCCCTGCCGGCGATAGCAGATATCTCCTCTACGAGTTCGTAGCTGATTTCGAACTGCTGTCTTGGTATGGGCTGGTTAATACCCAGATGGTCAAGATCGGCATCCCGGGGGGAAGTCTTGTCGGCCCACCTGTTCAGAAGGGCTGTGGCATCAGTTATGCCTATGAAGCTCATATAGTTCAGAAGTCTTCTTGAGAGCGTCTGGTAGAGCTTCCTGTCAGTTATTAGAAGCATATCCAGGATGGCTCTCCAGGACTCGGACCCGCCTTGTACGTCGGAACGATCAGCATCCTCCTCTTCGAACATCTGGGAAAGGCTGTCATGAAGGATGGTATGACTTATTCTTCTGGCAAGCGTTTTTATGAGCTTTATCTCTTCTTCAAGGAAGGCGTTATCCATGTCCAATTCAGATACTTGATCGGGATAGGATACAGTTACTTTTCCAACGATACTGCCGTTAATGACCAGATTCTTCAAGAGTTCAGGCCCGCCCTCAGAGTAATCCTCTGATGTATACTTATTGTTCCTGTAGACTATCCTGGCTTTGCAGTGCTCAGGACTGTACCAACCCTGGGGCATCAATTCCACAACCGCCTGGAGCTTCTCCTCAAGGGGCAAATCACTCATCAGGATCTCATCAGACATGTACAGACAGTTCAGTTCCTTTGCTCTCTCCCGGAGGGAGTTCGCCAGTATGTGAGAGTCATTTTTTTTGTCAGTCATCTGAGTACCACCCCCAGTCCTTTTCTGCCGTCAATTTTTATGTTTACTCCATCGGGTATCATCAGGCACCGTACATGCTCGGTCTCATGTACAACTTCACTTCCAGTATTGATAATGTCCCAGTTTACAGGACCGTCAAGTGATTCGTTTACTGAAAGGTAACCCACACCGAAACTGGACAGGTTGTGGAAGAAATGCGATCCCTGACTGAGTTCTACCCGCATTCTGGGGCCCGAAATCTCAATCATCGCCTTTGCGCTGGAGATGTGCCCCCAGGTTACCGGTATTCCAAGCCATGGATCGGAGCTTCCCCAGCGTCCGTAGCCGATCAGCAGGTATCCGTGGTTTTCCTTTGACAACTTTCTGTTAATCTCCGCAATCTCCGTTGCGATCTGCCTGGTCTTTGATGTGCTGAAAGACTCTGGTTTAACGAATACAATGTACTGTACTTCCGTTATACCGTTGCCAAGAGCATGGCGGGAGCAGGCCACGGTTCTTTCCCCCTGCAGATCCGTTTCCGAAATATCCACATCTTCACTGAATGCTGCTATGGCCCGGACCTGCAGCAGCCCCAGTGACGCATCTTCCGATTGGCCGGGTCCCGTGACAGCGAATTCAATTTCTACAGGACCGTTCGCTTCTTCTGAGCATAGATCAAGAACAGCAAGCACAGCATCATTGAGGGGGATGATACGATCATCAAGAATAGGAGCGAAGTTAACCACTTTCGGCCCTTTTCTACCTGTTCCGTGAACAAGTCTGTCAGATTCAGGTAAATACGTTGATGCCACGAATTTAAGTGTATCGTCGTAATCGGCGTCTTCCAGCCGGGATGAGATCATATACTCGGTTTCTGCAACCGGATCGTAAACAGTGATCTTCTCCATATTCACTGACCAGAAACTGTTCTGGGTTCCCTTTAGCATGTCTCCGACTGAACCGAATGGAGGAGGTGCCTTGGGACTGGCGGGGCTGTAGCTCCAGCAAAGCCCTCCGTCAACGATACTCTTGCCCAGACCAAGGGCAAGATTCACAACTCCATCGGATGGTTTTGCCTTTCCGAATGCATAGTAATTGAACGATCGTGCCACCCCTGATATCAACGGATAGAACCTGTTGCCGTATCTCCTTCCGACTACTTTCTGAAGGATTACGGCCATTGTTTCTTCCGAGGCGGAACCGCCTATTCCTCTATGAAATTCCCGGGAATCGCTGAAGTACGTACTGGCCCAGACCAGCTTGACAGCTTCGATAAGCTTTCAAAACCGTATCTCGTTCGATGGCTGATTATTCGGGATCATCTTTGTCTGATAGATACCGGCCAGAGGAGATTTCAGATCATCCTCCAGAAGACTGGAGGACCTTACCGCAATAGGTTCATGAGCTTTACCTATGAATTTCCAGAGGTCTCCTGTCAGCCTCGGTGACATTTCTCCCTTCATAAAAGCCATGGCAATCCTGTCGTCGGGGTCACTACCATCGGCACAGCGCCGCAGATCGTTGCGCTGAACGAAATCCAGGAAGAACTCTGTGGTTATTACGGAAAATTCCGGTACGGAAACGTGCAGTGGAAATGATGAGTCACTCCCGCGATTGCGCAAACCATCAATTATACTCACAAGGCCGGATGCTTTTCCTCCGATCCTGCTGTCGCCATAGAACTCCGTACCCGGAACATTCTCCATTCCGTTATCCTTTCATGTTCGAATCAGATAGACGGCAAGTATAACAGGGATTACGCCGGGAAGAAAGGAAACCTGTGCGATGGACGTGTTCGTTTTCGACAGGGAGGAACAGTACAGGTTAAGATTACTTTCCGTATACTGGAACGAGTGTCATGTTAAGCATCAAACGGAATCTATTAAAGAGGATAGCACAACAAATACAAGAATCATCCTCAGACCCCAGGAGACTATCACCATAAGAATTATATCAGGCCAAATTTCACCGGAAGTCCACTTTGAAAGAAGCCAGATAAGCACTATAAGGGGAAGGATATTTCCAAAGATGACTATTGGAATCAAACTCACGAGGTTAGCAATAACCGAAGCAGCGAATACCTTCACGATACTTCCGTGAACCCCCGTCAGTTTCATGGAAATAAGAAGAATAATTCCAAAAATCATAGTATAAACAATGAATGCGATTAATGTATTCATTTTAAACCATTCGTAAATATTGAGAAGTTATCGTATATTCATCCATGCCATACAATCTTCGCCGGCGGGGTTTATGAATACTTATATGGAACAGAATACCCTCGTTGAGTGTATATAGTGTTGAAGAATCGATTGTGACAATGTTACTAAACGTTTGAGACGGTAGAAGCAGGTTCCGCTGTGCTGCCTCTCGATACCATGATTGAAATAGTTGCTATTGATGAAGTGAAGGAGGACCGCCCTTGATTGGACAGGTACTCGGTATTGTTGCCAGAGCCGATATTGTAACGAAACTCATTCTTATAATTATTGCCGTTCTTTCCATAGGATCGTGGGCTGTAGCAATTGCAAAGATCCGTGAATTCAAGACGATATTGTCTTCTTCCAGAACGTTTATGAATGCGCTCAGAACAACAGGAAGGGCGCCGGGTGGGGATTTCTGGAGCAGAAGCAGCGAAGTAGGACCTCTTGCCAGGATGTACGCCGAGGCGGGAAGGTTTCTTCAGAGAAGGCTTGACAGGGGGGATACTGAACCTCTGGAGCCTCAGGAAGTAAGCAGCCTGACAAGTGCTCTTGAACGTGAGGCGGGGGAAGATCTGGCGCAGCGTGAACGGAATATCGGGCTGCTTGCCACGGTAACAAGTGTAGCGCCCCTGCTTGGGCTGCTTGGAACCGTATGGGGAATACTCTCAAGTTTCATTGGCATGAAGGAACTGGGAGTAGCCGACCTCAGTGCGGTTGGAGCAGGTATCGCGGCTGCGCTAACAACTACTGTTGCAGGGCTTCTTGCGGCCATACCTGCAAATATTTTCCATAACTTCGTCGTTGGAAGGATAAATTCACTTGCTGGTGACATGGACAGATTTCTTTCCGAGCTTGTAGATGTATGTAGAAGGGGAAGCCTGGAATGATCAAAACCAGGTACCGACAGTTCTCAAGTATCAATGTCACCAACCTGGTGGATGTAACTCTGGTTCTTCTTGTGATATTCATGCTGACATCCCCGGTGATGCAGAGAAGCGCGGACGTATCTCCTCCTTCCTCCAATGAGGGAAGGATCGTAAACAACCTGGATCCTTCGGAGTCGCTCGTGGTTGAGATAGACGCATACGGCAATCTCTCCGTTTCCGGCGAAACGGTTCTGATG
The DNA here is from genome assembly GCA_021107345.1 of Candidatus Aegiribacteria sp. The sequence continues at coordinate 3,876 of JAIOSX010000256.1, read as the reverse complement.
GATAATCTGAGAGCCCTTGCGGAAGCGGCGTACTCCTCCGGCCGCTGACTGTGATGTAAGATATGAAGTGGTTGCCAATGCTCTCACGAAACTGGGCAGCGGAGGATATCTGAATGTCGGACTTATCCAGGAAAGCACGGGTAACAGCAGTGAAATTCACTGATGTCCGCAAAGGTGATTTAAGCAGTTATTCTCCCCGCAGGTTTGATTATATACTTGCAGGGGCCGGGCACCTTCTGATACTGTCGATCGGCCTGATTGCGTTTTCAAGCAGTGCTGAGGCGCCTTCCGGAGGTGATGAAGCCATCATGGTCAAAATGGTTACGGTAGCCTCCGTTTCAGAAATTTCTCCCGCTGAGGTAACCGATCCTTCGGAAATTCAGGAAGAGCCAACACAAATCTCAGTTTCAGCTGAAGAACCCGTTGAGGAAGAAATTATCGAGAACCCGAATGTGGAGGAACATCCTGAGAACCCGATAGAAGAGAATCCCGAAGAGATCCTCCTGGAAAATCCACCCGAAGAGATTTCCGCCGACAGAGATGATTTCGCTTCCCTCAGTGGAGAAGGACTGGCAGGAGCAGCCGCTCCAGGGCCTGGAACCTTCGAATCAAGAGTATTCAATGCCGTAAGAAGAGTATACAGAACCTCGGTTGAACCCGAACGGTCCTACAGGATAATCCTGACCGTTAATCCTGATGGCACTACCAGTATTGAAGTTATCAGAAGGAGTGGTACTTCAGCCTTTGACAGGGCTGTGGAGAATGCTCTTACCACGGCACAAATCCCTCCCATGCCTCCCGGACGAAGAAGCCCGGCAGTAATAAACATTGAATTTTTTGGACCGGAGCAGTAAAGTGAAAATCCAACCTATTGTTGTTGTACTGATACTCATTGCAGGCACAACGTTACCGGACAGTTTTATCCCGATGACTCCCATCGGCGCTGAGTGTATTCCCGTTTCAGTGAAAGTTGAAGGAGACAGAGATCTGGTAGACGCGGCATTGAACCAGCTTACGGAAGATATCGATTTTTCCGGCCTGCTGATCACCTCTGATGAAGGATATGCGGAAGCGGTCGTTGAAGTAACATACTCCCTTGATGGAATTAACCTCCGTGCGGAAGTTACATCCGGGGGAGAACCTCTTCTTGCAAGAAATTATTCCGGAGAGAATATCTATACTCTGGTGCATGCCTTTGCAGATGATCTCGTGTATGACCTGACAGGAGTGGAAGGCATCGCTTCGACCTGGATCTCCTACATAACAAGAACCTCATCAGGTTATGCCCTTGCTGTAAAATCACAGGATTCGAGAAGTGCCAGGCATGTTATGTTCGACGAGGATGTTATAACCACGCCGGCCTGGTCTCCAAACGGCGATAGAATTGTCTTCACTTCGTTCAGATCGGGGAACGCCGACCTCTGGAGCTACAGTTTTTCGGAATCCCGGGCAGGCAGAATACTCAGTATTCCAGGCCTGAATTCCTCTCCGGCATGGAGTTCTGACGGACAAACGATAGCCCTGACACTTTCAAGCGGCGGGAACGTTGATATCTACCTTCTCGATCCTGATACCGGAGAAACAACCCGCCTTACACTCAGAGGATCAATCGAAACATCGGCAAGTTTCTCTCCGACCGGCAGGCAGATAGTATTTACAAGCGACAGGATAGGCTACCCTCAACTCTATATAATGGACAGTTCGGGAGGAACAGCCATAAGAGCTACGAACTCCCACGGTTACTGCGACAGCCCCTCCTGGTCACCGGATGGCGACAGGATTGCGTACACCGCCCAGGTCGGAAGGGATTTCCATATATTCGTTATGGATGCCGATGGTTCCGATATCCGTCAGGTTACCTTTCAGGGGTCTCTTAACGAAGACCCTGTATGGGGGCCTACTGGAAGACACATTGCTTTCAGCAGCAATATGGACGGAGAGAGAGCCGTATACATGATAGAACTAAATAAACTTACAATTAGAAAACTATCTGATGAAGGTGACAGCTACTGTCCCACATGGTCACCCCTGGGATTCAGATGATTGAATCCAGTTTCTCTGAAAGGCGGGATGTGAACTGTGAATACTAGACTGATTACAATATTGGCCGCTTCAATACTGATTGTCGCGGTGATCTCTTTCTCCGGATGCAGAACCGATAGCACTATACCTGACGGACATGATACGACCACGGTTTTTGTTGAGGAGTTTCCCGATACTCTTGCTGGCGTATGGGAGACGGATACTCTGTCAACATTCACCAATATGCTTCTTGTTTTCCAGGAGCATCTGGGTGATGTTTACTTCGAATACGACAGTGATGAACTCTCCGCTGATGCCCTTGAGATTCTCATGGAAAACGCCTCCTACATAATGGAAACGGGTGACTTCAGAGTTCTTGTTGAAGGGCACTGCGACGAAAAAGGTACCATAGACTACAATCTGGCTCTGGGGGAGAACAGGGCCCTGGCGGTATACAATTATCTCGTTAACTACGGTGTTGATTCCAGTCGGCTGGAATACGTCAGCTACGGCAAGGAAAGACCCTTTGATCCTGCCCATAATGAACACGCATGGGCACTCAACCGAAGGGCTCACTTTCGCGTTCTTCCGAGGAACTGATCATGTTGCGTTTATCCATTGTTTCGGTTTCGGTTCTGCTGCTGACTACCGGCTGTTTTGGTTTCTGGGTTCATACACCCGAGGAGATAGAGACCATTGATGCTGATCAGCAGAGAATGCAGGAGGATCTGGAAGCACTCACACGGGCTGTTGAAGACAACGAGGTTCTCTTGAGAGGCCTTCAGGCGCAGTCGGGTACCAGAACTGCAGAACTTGTAGACAGACTCTATGCACTTGCCGATGAACTTGATCTTGCGCTGATGAAACTTAGCAGCAGCGGAGGAGTCACAGTGCAGGATACCACCACTGGGCCGGATGCCCAGCTTCTCTACAATGAAGCGTACAGACAGTTCCAGCAGGGAAGTTTCGAGATCTCAGCCAGGGGTTTTATGGAACTCCATGAGAAGTATCCGTCATCATCACTCGGTGATGATGCCCTTTACTATATGGCGATCTGCTGGGAAGAGGCCGGGCAGGCCCACAGAGCAATTGAAGACCTTGTAGCCCTTTATTACATGTACCCTGAATCGGAGTGGGCACCCGGAGCTGTTTTCAGGGCAGCCGATATATACGATATCCATGGAGCCCCGGGCGAGAGGGACAGGCTCTTTGATTTGCTGCTGAACAGGTACCCCAACAGTGATGAGGCGGCCCTTGTAAGGGAACTGTATACCGATTGATAGCTTCCTGCATAGTATAAATGTTTTTCAGGAGCTTTGACGTAAAAGCCTTATCAAGGCATATTTGACCCTTGCGTAAATTTACACCGTTGCGGGAGTGGCGGAATTGGCAGACGCGCCAGATTTAGGATCTGGTAAGCATAGCTTGTGGGGGTTCAAGTCCCCCCTCTCGCACCATTTCATAAAGAAACAGGGAAGAACTTCATATGTATGATATTATCAAGTCGGAAGATAACAGAAGGACAGTGCTCTTCACCGAATCAGCTGAACGGATAAACGAACTTTTCAGGAAAATACGAAAGCAGATATCGAAGGATCTTGAAATGCCCGGTTTCAGGCCGGGGAAGGTTCCAAGATCGATTATCGACAGGCAGTATGGAAATATGATAAAGGCTGAGGTAGCAGACAGCATCCGGGCGGAATTTACATCCGGACTTCTTGAGAAGGAGGACTGGATTCTTGATGACAACGATCCAGAAGGTAAAATCGAATTGCCTGCGGATGACAATGCTTACAGTTTTGAAATGACATTCACTCTCTTTCAGACACCTGAACCTGCCGGCACAGATGGTAT
>JAIOSX010000002.1 GCA_021107345.1 Candidatus Aegiribacteria sp. | reverse complement strand
ATCTGTACATCTCCGCAGCGCCGTACTGGGAGAGAGTTGGAGGGCAGAGTCTTGCCTGACCGAATTTCACGAACGCTGTCATGAGCGACTTGTTGCGGGTTACAATGTTACCAAGCCTTGCTCCGCATGAGCTGAACCTCTTTGAAATGGAATCCATGACCACAGCCCTGTCAGTAATTCCGGGAAACTCCAGTATAGATGAGTGTTTCCTTCCATCGAATGCAAAATCCCGGTACACTTCATCGGCAAGCAGATAGATGTTGTAACGGGTTACGATATCGGCAAGATCCGTAATTTCCGCATCTGTGAGTATAGTGCCGGTGGGATTATTGGGATTGCATATGAGTATTGCTCTGGTTTTATCTGTAATTCTGGAAGTTATCTCCTCGTTCGGTGGAAGGTGAAAACCGTTATCCGCTTTGGATGTAATCGGTACGAGTTTTACATCTGCAAGTGTGGCAAACCCGTTGTAATTCGCATAGAAAGGCTCAAAACATATTATTTCATCACCCGGATCGCAGGTTGCCATCATTGAGAAAATGACTGCCTCTGAGCCTCCGGTTGTTATCATCACCTGATCCGGTTCGATGGATATGCCTGACCTGGAATAGTAACCGCATATTGCTTCCCTGAGTTCCGGAATGCCGACGCTTGGGCCGTAAGCAAGTACGTTGCTCATATTGGATTTTACCGTATCCCAGAATTCAACTGGTGTCGGGATATCGGGCTGGCCGATGTTCAGATGATAAATGCTTACGCCTCTCTTGATGGCATCTGCCGCCATTGGAGCAAGTTTTCGGATGGGCGATTCCTGAATTATTTCGCCTCTTCTGCTTATTTTGGGAGTGGTCATAGGCAATTATCCTTCCATAATGATGAAGCTGTTTCAAAGATATCCTGAATCAATATATTATACTGATAATTACATTGATACTATATTACAAAGACACCAAGAAAACCTGATATGGAGATTTGATGATTCTGAGACTTGTGGAACTCGGTATAGAGGGTTCTCCATCTGAAAATATGCACAAATTCTCCGAGGCTGCTGTATTACCACCTGTCCCTGATGTAGCGATTTTTCCGGAGCTATTCTCAACGGGGTTCGTACTTGATGATATTTTTTCCCTTGCGCTTTCTGAGGAAGATCTGAGCGGTCTTCCTGCAGCTTCAGCTGCAAGTGAGAACAGTATATGGATAATAGGCGGAACCGTTCCTGTAAAAACCGATTGCGGAGTGGTGAACAGAATGGTTGTCTACTCACCGGAAGGTGCGCTTGCGTACCAGACGGACAAAGTTCATCTGTTCAAGCAGATGGGGGAAGACAGAGCGTTTATCCCTGGTAAATGCGGCGAAACATTCCCCTTCATGGAAACAACAGGAGCCGGGATAATCTGCTATGATCTGAGATTTCCTGAACTCAGCAGAAGGCTTGTACTGGCTGGAGCCGAGATCCTTTTTGTACCGGCTCAATGGCCAGGTGGAAGAGTAGGCGTGTTCAGGTCACTACTTGAAGCAAGGGCCGCGGAAGCTCAGATATTCACAGTGGGATGCAATCTGGGGGGTGAACACCTTGGAGTCATGTTCGGGGGCGGAGGCGGAGTGGCCCATCCGAGTGGCATAATGATCAGGGGACGTGACGTAACGGAAGGAATTACTGATTTCGAGATCGACCTGACCGATGTGGAAAAGATGAAAAAAAACATCAATTGTCTCGAGGATCGCAGACCTGAGGAATATGGTATGTTGAGCAGGGAGGGAGGATATAAATGACAGATAATTACGGCAGCAGACTTTTCAACATGGCTATTATACTTCTGGGCATTGTCGCGGCAGGCACGATTATTAAAAGTGCCTCTGGAGTTTTTGTGCCTCTTACAGTTGCTTTCTTCCTCATGCTGCTCCTTCAGCCTGTGGCGAAGAAATTTGCCGGCATTGCTGATAATATGCTATTCTGGATTAATGGAAAATTCGGCAGAAAACACGTCAGTGATGAGTCGAGGCTGGCGACCATATTCTCGGTTATTCTCGTGATAGTGCTTTTTGTAAGCCTTTCCCTCGGAATATATCTGCTGCTGAGAGGACAGATTTCTCTTATTCTCAGCAAGAGCAACGAAATCATGAACAATATCGTGGTGCCTATAAAGAGCTGGATGGTTTCCAGCGGTATTTTCGGAGATTCGGCAGCTGTTACCAGTTACATAAACGGTCTTGCTGAATCAGCGATGAGCATAGTCCCCAGTGCTGCAAAACCGATTATTTCCGGTGTATTCACCTTTGTAATGATACTCTTTCTTACCACTTTTCTCATGATCGGAAGAAGGCGGCTTGAAGAGAATCTGGAAAAGAATCTTAAAAGATCCAACTACAAAAGGATAATGCAGATATCAGACAAAATTGAATCCAATACACGTAAGTTCATATTGGTAAAACTGGCAACCAGTTCTATAACCGGTATAAGTATCGGCCTTGGTCTGCTGATATTTCTCAACCCTCAGGATGCCCTGATCTGGGGATCGATATGTTTCGTCATGAACTTCATTCCCATTTACGGCTCACTTATTGCCGGGCTGGGAGTTATTCTTTATACAATGGCCGTTTTCGAGCACGGCAGCTTTTTCGACGCATGGCCTGTTATCATCCTTGTTATGGCCGTAAACAATACAGTATCAAATGCAATAGAGCCCAAACTGATGCAGTTCAAACTCCCGATCGGTTCTGTTACCGTTCTTCTGGCGGTTATTGTATGGGCCTGGCTGTGGGGAGCATGGGGTATGATACTGGCGGTACCAATAACGATAATGATGAAGGTGATGCTTGAGGAGATCAGCGGCGAAGGATGGATAACTGCTTTAATGGATACCTGATACGGTAGGGAAAAAAATGAGAAAAGAAATCATATTTGCTCTGTTTATGTTTATATCCACTGTATCTGCAGATGAGATGCTCATCAACTGGGAAATCCCTCTGACTGATCCTGCAGTCAGAGAAAGCACCCTAGGCGACTATTTCTATCTGACCGGAGCGGTAAATACCGGGGTTCCCGGTGATCCGGCTCTTCCGGTCTTCCCTGTTTCAGTACTCCTGCCATTCGGTGCAAGGGTGGATATGGTAACCGTCGAATCCTGCAATGAGACACTTCTGTACGGTTCGTACGATCTAAAACCAGTTCAGCACGGAGTTCCTATTTCCAGCCCGGAACTGTTTTCACCAACTCCGAGGAATGTTGCTTCCTACAGTGAGCCTTCGAATACTCCGCTTGTTATGCCGGTATCTCAGGGTCAGCTCATGGGTTACAGCATCCTTGACATGAGAATATCTCCTCTGGCCTGGAATCCAGTTACCGGAAAAGCCGTTCTTACCAGCTCAATCTCAATGATAATTCAATACCATTATGAAGATTTCGGGTGTATTCCCCGCGGCAGGGGGACGGAAGGACTCAGAGTATTGGAGGATATTATCAGCAGTCAGGTTCTGAACCCTGAAGATCTGAGCCTGAACAATATGCCTGCCGTACCTGCGGATGATCTTCCATGGGGGGAATACCTTATTATCACAAGGGACTCTCTTGTTTCAGTCTTTGAACCCCTTGCGCAGTTCAAGACCATGAAGGGCATACCGGCGGCAATAGTGACCATGGAGTACATAGAATCGAATTATTCAGGTGTAGATGCTGCTCAGAAGCTCAGATTCTTCCTCAGAGACATATACAGCCAGGTACCTCCCACATACGTTCTCCTTGGCGGTGACACGCCGCTCGTACCACACAGGAACTGTTATGCAACTGCTGAAGGTTACGTGGATTACCCCGCAGCTGACATATACTTCCAGGACATGAACGACCTATCGGTAGGTTCGGACCAGTGGGATGCCAACAACAACAGCATATGGGGAGAACTCAGCGGCGATGTAATGGATTACCACCCGGATTACATTATAGGAAGAGCTTCGGTTGAGAACAGTCCTCAGGCCAACATTTTCGTGAATAAGGTTCTTGCCTACGAGCTGCCTTCACTGACCGATGGGAGGGATGCGGAACCGTGGTTTACATCCATGGGTTTCACTACAGGTATTCTCTGGAGCAACCCGTATTGCCCTGGCAGCGCCGGGAAGGAAAAGGTTGATACACTTTATACTCCTGTACTCTGGAAGCCTGTGGTCAAGCATTACCAGAGCAATGGTACTCAGAGTTATTCAGCGACTATGGAAATGCTCAACATGGGCATGCAGCTTGTTAACCATGCCGGGCACGGAAGCCCGGGAATCGTATCTATAGGTACCGGAAGCCTTGGAATCAGCGATTTCATGGGGCTCACGAACATTTCCACTCATGGAAGGGTATCCATCTGGAATACGATAGCCTGCCTTTCCGGTTCATTCGATACAGGCACCTGTCTTGCGGAAGCCTGGATAAGGTCACCGGGTGGCGGCGGTTTCTGTATGATGAACACCAGGTACGGCTGGGGAGAGCCCTCAGAACCGGGGGATAAATGGAGCGAACTGGTAGACCAGGAGTTCTTTGCGAACTTCTTTACTGAAGATCTCTACAATCTTGGTGTAGCGCATTCAATGGCCTGGGACGAGTTCATACCACTTATACCCACTGATACCCATTACGACTGGATAGCAAAATCGATTACCCTTTTCGGCGATCCTGAGCTTCCGATGTGGTCAGAAGCACCAGATGGACCACTGCAGCTGACCGGTCCGGATACACTTTCACCGGGAGTAAACAGTGTTACTGTTTCTGTGGAGAACAATTCCGGTCCTGTGGAGGGTGCAAGAGTATGTTTCATGCAGGGCGAATGGAATGATACAGAAATGTATGAAGTTGATTATACAGACGCCTCAGGGCAGGTTCAGATGAATATAACTGCAGACGATGGATACGATACCGCAGCATTAACAGTATGGAGTCGGAATCATGTACTCCGGACAATAGAAATACCCGTATCGGGTACAGGTGTATTGTCACCGGATACTCATTCAGGGCTCTACTTCATTTCCGAACCCCGCCCAAATCCCGCAATCAATTCAGTCATCTTCAACTGGAGTACCCCCGAAAGCCCTGCTGAATTAAGAATATTTGATGCTGCGGGACGAATTGTAAAGGTAGTTAATATGGATTCAGCTGAAACAGGAACCATTATATGGAACTGCACATACGAAGATGGAAGGCGTGTACCCTCAGGACTCTATTTTGCGAGGTTCATTACCTCAGGTATGGACCCGATAACCAGACAGATGGTTGTTATCAATAATGAATAAGAAATCAATAACATTAAGAACTGCTTTATCCATAATATTTATAATTGCGTTCTCAGCATGCAGTGGAAACGATTCAGAGAGTATTAATGAAATCTCAAAAAGAAGACAATGCAGGGCTAACATGAACACTATCTGCACTGATCAGGCGAATTTCTGCGATGCTACAGGTGACTGGGCATTAGAAATTGAACAGCTGGATGAATATGCTAGAAGATCGAGATCACTTACATGCCCGGAAAGCGGGGAGGAGTATATACTCGAACAATCAGACAGCGGCTATATAATAAGCTGTCCGACAGGACACGGATCAATAGAAACAGGAAGAAGAAGCTGGACGGAGGGATACTGAAGTGAAAGTTCTCTGCAGAAGCAACGGAAGAACGGTCATAAGATTTGATATAGGAGAACAGTTCCCGCAGACCCTTGCCGAGTGGTGCGAGAAGGAGAAAGTTGAATCGGCTGCAATTGTAGCCGGCATAGGAATGCTGGAGAATATTAAGATAGGAAGGTATGACGGTAAGGAATATATAACCGAGATTATTCAACAATCTTCGGAAATACTGTCACTACAGGGGAATGTATCTAATAAGGAGAGTAAACCCTTCGTTCACCTTCATGTAAGTCTGGCTGATGAGGATATGTCAGCAAGGGGAGGTCACCTTTTCAGCGGAACTGTTTCCATGACCATAGAGCTTGTATTGCTTGAACTGCCCTCGAAGTTCGTAAGAGTACACTCAGGGGGGACATTCTGGAGGCTGGATATACAGTAGAAATGAGTAAATACCTATTGACTTTTACCGTCATTATCGTAGTGTACCTCTACTTCAGAGGGGCTGTAGCTCAGTTGGTATGAGCACCTGACTGGCAGTCAGGGGGTCACGGGTTCGACTCCCGTCAGCTCCACCAGAAAAGCGGGGAGTATCGTCTCCCCGCATTTATATTTCAGGGAGGAGAACCTGCCGGGTGAGTTCATCCTGAGTTAGCGAAGCGAGTCGAAGGAACTCCCGTAAGCTATAAAAGGAAGAAAAAACAAAGGGGTTGTTATGCACTATTTCTGTAGTATTTAGGAGTATAGCTACATAATAACATATATGTGAAATAATATGAACATAAATACATGATTTATTGATTTATCCGACCCCTTGCCGAACTCATTGTTATTGTCTATCTTAACGCTTCTGCGGAAAGCCGTAAGAATAATGAAATTAATACAACCGGAATAATGTTTGCCGGTAAACACCAAAGAGTAACGGAGGAGAAAATGACAAAGGCAGATATCGTATCGAGGATTGCAGCACGCGGTAAAATCGATCTGAATAAAAAGGATATTGCTTCCGTGGTCGACGGATTCCTTGATGAAATCAGAGAAGCCCTATATAAGAACGAACATGTTGAGATCAGACGTTTCGGTACATTCAAGGTTGTAGATCGCAAAAGGCGTATTGCAAGAAATCCTCATACGGGTGCAGCTGTTGAAGTTCCAAGAAGGAAAGTCCCTGTATTCAAGCCCTCAAGACTCGTAAAGAACAAGGTTGCCCAATAGATGCCCAACGGAAAGAAGAAAAAGCGTAAGAAAATCGCTAAGCACAAAATGAAGAAAAGACGCCGGGCAAACAGACATAAGAAGAAAAATAAGTAATTGAAAATAGCTGTTCTTTCAGATACTCATATACCCACAAGGCTGGGGGCAATCCCCGGCCGGGTATATGAGATTTGTGCAGAATCAGACCTAATTCTGCATTCCGGAGACATGGTTGACCTGGGCGTGATTATCGATCTTGAAAGATTTGCGCCGGTAAAAGCGGTACACGGCAATATGGATCCGTACGATATCTGTAAAAGATATCCTGAAAGCCTCGAACTGGAACTGGAAGGACACAGGATATGCATGACACACGGCACTGGCGCAAGATACGGAATAGAGAAAAGGATTTTCAAAAGATTCAAACCACGTAAACCGGATATAATCATCTTCGGTCATTCACATGTTTTCAACAATGACATCAAAGATGGCGTGCTGAGGCTGAATCCGGGAGCAGTCTCCGGATCAAGTGGAAACAGAACAATGGTCTCTCTTATCCTAGAAGAGAACAAGAAGCCGGAAGTGGAGAAGATCAGCTTCTAATATTCTGCTGAATATTAAATCAAAGGTGCCCCCGTAGCTCAGCTGGATAGAGCGTCGGCCTCCGGAGCCGGAAGCATGGGTTCGAATCCCGTCGGGGGTACCAGATTTCAGAAACACTCAGATTTTCCGCTCCTGCTGCTTTCTGCTCTTTCCAGAAGGCATTTGTATCTGCAAGCATTTCAAAAGGTTGACGGTATTCAGCGGAAAGTTGCCCGTCCATCCAATAGCAGTTCGAAAGTAACTTTTTCAGAAGTCGCCTTTTCT
>JAIOSX010000169.1 GCA_021107345.1 Candidatus Aegiribacteria sp. | reverse complement strand
AATAATAAAACTCACTTGATTTACTGAAGCAGGTAATTATAATCCTCATATGAAATTACATAATTCGTATTCACGATTCAATCAGAAACAGATCAAAACACCAACTTACATATCTGCGAACAGTTCAAACCAATTCAACCTGTCTTACAAAGCTGACTCCACTCAAAACAGGAAATCCTCCAGAATAAAAGCTCAGAACAGTACAGATGCTGTTTATTATAGATGGGGGGGGGGTAACTCTACATTACTCACCCATCCGTCCTCCGCCACATTCCTTCTGCAGTCACTCAAATAGTCATAAAATAGTGAGGGGAAAGAAATGTTGAATTTAATACTTGCTGTGCTGGTTCCGTTTCTGGTTACGACTGCGGAGGAACAGACAGCATCCAATATAGAAGTAGTTGAGATATTCCGCGCGGAAACCACAGAAGAACTTGAAGCATCACTAACTGATGGTTATCCTATGCCCTGGCTTGAGGAGATACTCAATGATGAGAGTATTCCCGAAGAAGACAGGTACTGGCTGGACTGCAGGGTGAGGGCGGTCATTGCTCAGGATCTTCACCTGTTCTATGATGAAGAAGGTTCTCCTGTTTATGTGGATGCAGACTGGATTGTTCCGGGAGAAAATTACTGGCGGGAGAACTTCATTGTTAATCCAGTTGGTGAACCCTTTGTTTATAACAGCCCCGATATGCCAACACATGTCAGATCAGAACCCGGATTCATTGTTAACCGTTTTGGTGAGGAAATCGGTCAGCTTGCATTAACTAATCGATTTATCAGACTTTCCAGGGATGGAACAATTGGAGTTACATGTTCTGATGTTCAATTGGAAGGAATAGTTGCTGCAACTTCCAGAGCTACTAATGTATGCATTCTATATCCTGATGGCTCCTTCATCGAAATTCCCATAGGGTACTCAGCTGGTGGTAACTATGCAATAAGCAATGACGGAAATACTATTGTAGCTGCATCATACCTTTCAGCCGATTCAACTGAATACCCAGAAGAGGGTGGAATTCTATGGATATTAGACAGGGACGGTAATATTCGTAAACGGTTCGAAACCAGCACTCATCCTTGTGCTTCGATTTCGCCGGCTGTATCGGCCAATGGCAAATATGTAGCCTGCCAGCAATATCCATCACACTCAGCTGTATACCTGCTGGAGGGAGAAACAGGAGAGCTTCTTCATCGGTTTGAAGACAATATAGTTGGCAACAATCTCCATTTTGCTCCCAATGAGAGATATCTGTGTGTAGGTGGTTATGAGTGGCCTTTGATATTTGACTGTGATAATTTGCGAGAAGTATGGTCAATGGAACTTACAGAGGATTTCATAGGTAATTCCTTTCTCAATTGTGATAACTCTGCACAGTTGATAGCTATTCGAATGTCCTGTATAACTGATCCAGGTACTCCAGCCATATTTGAGCAGCATCTTTATAGAATTAATGAAAATAATATGTGTATACTGGGTAACGAAAAGGGTTCAACCCAATTGTCACCAAATGGATCATTCACTTTATCACATGGTTATTTAATATACAGGCCTCTACTAAGAGTTCCATTAATAATAAATCAGGTTAATGGAGGTGAATAGGATGAAGATTCTATTAGCATCTCTATTGATTGTTACAAGCATATCTATAGGTTTTGATTGGCCACTATTTCCGCTTAATCAAACCCACAAGATCGATGGGGATTATGGTCACGCTAATATTGCATGGGAAGATGCATCTCCTTCAAATAAAAATGGAAATTTCCATGCTGGAATTGACCTTCATCTGACCGAATACACGGAACCCGGTGATCCGGAGATAGTATATGCAGTTGAAAGCGGTTGGGTTACTTATGTCGAGTATTTGTCCGATATAGAGCCATCTGGCCAGTGGGTAATGGTCATCTGCGAAACATTGACTGCAGATGAAGGCTGGGCTTATTTGCATGTGGATGATCCAATATTTTCACAAGGTCAACCAGTGAGTGCTGGTAATCCAATAGCCGTGGTTTTCCAGCCACCAGCGCCTATTCCAGGTTTCACTCCTCATCTTCATTTCCAGAGGTCATATCCTGAATGGACTGAAGCAAGCGGTGCACCTGAGGGATTAGGCAATCCTCTCGAATGGCTTCTACCTCCTTTAGGGGCTCTTTACTGGCACTTCATACCACAGCCAGCTCCACCTGAACACCCGTGGTGCTATTTCATTGCAGACTTAACGATTGCAGAATGGGATGACTGGGGCAGTATCGAAGACTTTCATGAAGATACTCTAGCAGCGGATGAGCTTCAAGGTTCTGTTGATATTATTCAGGGTTTTTCACTAATTACAAGTGGAGATGTTGGAACGCAAGAACTAGGTGCGTGTCCTGTTGCACCCTATAGAATTGAATGGGATTGTGTAAAACTGGGAAATACTACCGATGCTGATGAAATTGTCTTCAATCGACGTGTTGTAAGCTTTGAGGGAAACATAGGGGCTATGAACGATTATGAGAAGTATCAGCAGTTCTACTTCAAATTTCACAAACTGGATGTGTTATTTCCGGATCCTCCAGTAAGTTATGGTGATGCAGTTTGTATCACCAACTGCGGCGACGCCGTGGACTGGGACGGCATCAACAACATCGAGGAGAGCTGCTGGAACACTGCTCTTGAAGCAGAAGGAACCGGTGAATCATATCATCCTCGGAATATGGTAACACCTGATGGTCTATACCGTATCGATGTGACGGCTTATGCCTGGGATGTAACTGAAATGCAGGTAGTATCGATAGAATGCATGCTATGCAACACCAAGGAGATCGCCCAGCAAGTGAGGCTTAGTGATGCTGTGACCGATGAGGATATCTGGCATGCGGAGTGGGTGGCCAGTTATGATGCTGACGGTTTCACGCCTGAAAAGAATATTTATACTAATATCACTGCACAGCCTGGAACTACCATGGATATTGAGATAACCTTCTCAGGTCCTATGAGTACAACAGTCCTTCCATGGATCAGATTCACTAAACCCAAAGCTGATGATTTGATTGCTGAAGCCGGCTCACCTGAATGGACATCAACAAATCAGCCGGATGGCTATTATGATACCTGGCATGGAACGGTTGATCTCCCTACGGAAGGGTACTCTGGCTGGCTAACCATGAAGATCAAGGCCCATGATATTAGCGATATCGGCCTGCTTGATCCATCCATCGCAGATCCTAAACCACCTTCCGATTCAGTTGATGAAGAATATACCGATGATCACCACGGTTTCGGTATAGCTTTCAGTTCCGAGGAAGGCTGGCCCGTGTTACTTGAATACCAGGTTAATGGTTCTCCTGCTCTTGGGGATCTTGATGGTGACGGAGACCTTGATATAGCTGTACAGTCAAATAAGGGTGTTGTTGAGCTGATCGATGAAGAAGGTAACATTCTGCAAACCCTTGCGTCCGGAGACTGGAGCGGTTTTCATTATCAATTGTATTCATCACCTGCAGTAGCGGATCTGGATCTTGATGGAGATATGGATGTACTCGCTGTTCATCCCTCCGGCTGCAACGCCTGGGATGCCGCAACCGGATCATCTCTTTCAGGCTGGCCTGTTGAGATGGGCTGGATTTCTGGAATAATCGGTATTTACCCCAGCCGTTCTGCACCCGCAATATGTGATCTGATCGGAGATGCACATCCTGAAGTGGTGATATGCAGGCATCTTGATCTGACACAACCTTACTCGATATGTACTGTTTGGATGTTCGATTATCTTGGTAACATTATCTGGCAACGCCCGCTTGAGACAGGCGGAGTATCCGTAGCCAGCACAGCTGCAGTTGGGGATATCGCCTCAAATATTGTGCATAGAGGTTCCGAAGTTTTGGTTTGTACATCCGATGGTTTTATATCTAATTTTCCTCCTCCTGATGGTGGCAGGGACTGGAACAGCGCCGTGTATCTTCTTGATCCTT